>JBEBVQ010000038.1:0-11883 GCA_040392625.1 Taibaiella soli
GCAACCCCGGCTACACCATCAACAGCACTTCGGGAGAAGCATCCATGACACTCAGCGCCGACGGACAGAAAGCATTCCTGTCATCCAACCGCAACAACCTCGAAGGGAATTACGACCTGTTCGAAATGGACTGGCCGCAGGCACTACAACCCGAAGCCATTACATTTGTCAACGGACGTGTGTATGACAGCCTCTCAAAACGCGCCTTGAATTATGCCAGTATATTCATTCATGACCTGAGCGGCAGGGAGCTATATCATTATACCTCCAACCGGGGGGACGGGAGCTTCATGGTGATCATGCCCGTGCACACCACATACACGATCACTGTTCACCGGTACGGATATAAAAGTATTACCGACACGCTGCACTACACAGAGCAGCGCCTGGCAATACCGGCAGAATTTCAGGCGGCGCTGCTGCCGGAAGACTACCGCGAGCCGGTAAACGATTCACTTGCACTGACGGTGTACTTCAATATCAACCATACCGCATTATCCGATTCATTGCGCCTGCAGGTGCAGGAGGCGCTTCGCGACTGGCTGCCCGGCTATGATCTGCTGATACAGGTAAACGGCTATACGGATAATACGGGAACACCTCTTGTGAATGAACAGGTATCTCATTTACGTGCCCGGGCCGTGACAACAGAACTCATCGGGATGGGATTCAATCCTGCTATAATACTATCACGCGGGTGGGGAGAAATCAATCCTGTGGCCGACAACGATACGGAGGCCAACCGCGATCTGAACCGGCGGGTGGAAATTGTGATCACGAGATAAAAAAATACCCGCTGTTTTTTGCAGCGGGCATTTAAGATCAATAAGCGGGAAATTATTATTCGCCCACTACTTCAAATTCCAGTTCCAGCACATTCTCCTTACCAAAATCGATTTGTGCTTTATGCACGCCGGTTTCTTTCACCTCATCAATGATGGTGATACGGCGGCGGTCAATATCATATCCTTTCTGCTCGCGGATAGCGCGTGCCAGTTGGATGCTGGTAACGGAACCGAAGATCTTGCCGCTGGTACCGGTTTTTGCGCCGATCTTTACAGGGCTTTCTTTCAATACGGCCGTTACTTTCGCGATCTCGGCCATCAGCTTTTCCTCGCGTTTCTTTTGCTGTTTACGCCGTTCTTCCAGCACTTTCAGGTTAGACCCGCTGGCTTCGATGGCGTATTTCTGGGGGATCAGGTAGTTGCGGGCGTAGCCGGGACGTACCTCCACCAGTTCATGGGCGCCGCCCAGGTTATCTACGTCTTTTATAAGAATTACTTGCATGACTTTTAGACTTTAATTTTTTTCCGGTTAACAACTACTATTTAAAAAGATCCGTAACATAGGGCAGCAAAGCCATCTGACGAGCCTTTTTAACAGCCTGCGCTACCTTGCGCTGGTATTTCAGCGAGTTGCCGGTAATGCGGCGGGGCAGCATTTTGCCCTGGTCATTCAGGAATTTTTTCAGGAATTCGGCATCTTTATAATCAATGTACTTGATGCCCATTTTCTTAAAGCGGCAGTATTTTTTCTGGCGCTTTTCCACACGGGTGGACGTAAGGAATTTTATCTCGTTTTGCTTAGCCATTGTTTCTGATTGTTTTAATAAAGATTAGGAAGCCTGCAATTCAGCGTTCTTGCTGCGGCGTTTTGCGTTATACTCAACTGCATATTTGTCCAGGCGGGTGATCATATGACGCATCACATTTTCGTCCCGGTTCATCTGGACTTCCAGTTTCGCATTCACATCAGACGGGGCGCCGTACTCCAGCAGCCAGTACAGACCGGTGGTCTTTTTTGCAATGGGATAAGCAAAAGAACGAAGTCCCCATGCTTCCTGGTGGACGATCTCGCCACCATTTTCTGTAATAAAGTCGGAAAACTTTTTCTGAGCGGCTTTATAGTCATCTTCAGCCAATACCGGCGTAAAGATCACCATCAGCTCATAGCGTTGAAGGTTGTTTGTTGCCATAAAAATTTAATCGTTTAAAAAATAAATAACCCATGCCCGGCAGCAACGCCGGACACCTGCAAGCAGGCGGCCGGGCAAAATGGGATGCAAAGGTAAATGAAATGAAAAAAATAACCAATAAAAATCACGAGATCCGCTGCTGTTCCATGTAAAATGCCTAAAATATCTTAAATAAGATATGAAAATCAAATATTTGCACCACACATCCCCATCAGAAAGTTATTGGGTGAATGATTATTCGTTCCTATATGTCAATTGGGCGAATAATTATTCGCCCCTACATTTCAGGCAGGATCTTACGTGCTCTTGCCCTGAATCCCGCTGTCGGCGTCCGGCTGAGTTCATCTTCAATGATCAGCCGTAATTCCTGCCTGATTTCCGGGTATGTACGTGCCAGCCTGGCCAATACCGTCATAGAAAAACAGCGTACCGCAACGGTTTCGGCAGGGTCTGCCAGCCAGTCGAAACAAATCTGCATCACAGAACCGTGTATGGGTTCCGGAATATCAATAAACTGCAGCATCCGTATCACATTTCTTTTGGCCGCCACCGGTACGCCGGCTTCCTGTATCCTGGCGATCATCAGCTCAAGATGCGGCGCTATCACTACCGGATGCCTTTCAGCCACGGTATTCAATATCCAGGCAGCACGCTGTGCCACACGGTATTCGCCTTCGAGGAACAAACGGACCAAAGCCCGCACCCGCTCCGGGTTATCGCCCACCCAGTCTGCAATGCGTAATGTATTTTGTTTTGAATGCTCTTTTAAAATTCCGGTGTGCAGATCCATAACTCATGTTGCCTGTTCTTTTTTCTCCGGCTCAAGCTGCTGCTGTACTTCGGCGATCTTTTGCTGTTTCCGTTCGATGGTCTGTTCGCTCTGAGCGATCAGCGTGCGCAGATGAGCGCGTAGCTCCTCTTCCTTATGACCCGGGGTAATGTTGTTGATACCTTCCCTGAAATCTGCCAGCCGGCTTTCTTCTTCCTGCAATTCTTCCTGCAGCGTGCGTAAAAACTGCTGCGTCTGCTGCTTTCTCTTTTCCTGCTGCTGCCGGGCTTGTATTTTGCGCTGCTTCCGATGCTCATCTTTTCGCTTGAAAAAGCTGGTACGCACATCCAGAAACTGTTTCCACAACGTATCGCCGTACTTGTGCGGCACAGGTCCGATCTGCTTCCATGCAGCCATCAGCCGGTTCAGTTCTTCTGTAGTGGTATGCCATTGATTTGAATCACGAAGCGCTTCCGCCTGTTCCAACAACACTTTCTTCTGTTCATAATGCTCCTCCAGCGAAGAACGGACCGTTTCGTAATGCAGTCTCCGTGCATCGAAAAAAGCATCTTTTGCCGCGAAGAATCTGGTACGCAGCGCTTCCAGCTTTTCCGCCGGCACTCTGCCCGTCTGCTTCCAAAGCTCGGTAAGTTCAGCAAATGCCTGCGAGGTCTGCGTCCAGTCTTTACTACCTTTCAGGCTTTCTGCCTTTTCAGTCAGGGAAAGCTTTACCAGGTAGTTGGCTTCCTGTTCCTGCTGCACTTGTTCATAATGTTCTTTTTTACGATCGTAGAAGGTATTCTTTGCCGTAATGAACCGTTGCCAAAGCTCTTCATTTTTGCCTGCCATGGTACGACCGGTCGCTTTCCATTCCTCCATAAGCTGGCGGAAGGTTGCAGATGTGTCTTTCCATTTGTCAGAAAGCGCCAGGGCTTCTGCTTTTTCCACCAGCTCCAGTTTTATATCGAGGTTCAGGAGCATATGCTCTTCCTGAGCTTCGTAATGGATTCGTTTCCGGTCAAAGAACCTGGTCCTTGCGGCTTCCAGCCGTTTCCACAGTGCATCGCCACGATTCTTCGGTAAAGACTTCGTTTGTTTCCATTGCCCGGTAACATTGCGAAAAAAAGCAGTAGCCTCCTTCCAGTCTTCGCTCTCCATGAATGCCTCTGCCTGTTCTGTCAATTGCAGCTTGGCCTTGTATGATATTTCTGAGAGATCATGTAGCACCTGCTCCCATTCCTGTACCTGTTGCCACAAGGGTGAAAAATCTCCCAGCGCCTGTACTTCGGAAAGGTATGTCCGGCAGCGGAATATCTGGCCGGACACTTTCTGTTTATCTTCAGCCGTTTCCCACGCCGCGTGCACTTCGCTCACTTTCTCCTGCACTGCCGCAAACTGCTTTATGAGCGCATCTGTCACAGTCTCAGCATCTTCAGGAGTCAGTGTTGCCAATACCCGCATCTTGTCTTTGTCTGCCGGATATAAAACCAGCACACCCGTTTCTTTTTCCAGCGCGCAACAATCCTTTCCGGGAAAAGAAACTTTAGTCCACCATTCATGCAACAATACAGCAGCATCTTCATCATGTGTCATACCTACGTCCTTTTATTATTTAGGAATAGAAAATATCACATTATTACACTGCAATATAATTACTATTATTTATTCATACAATACGGCAGGCGGATTTTCATGCTTATTTGGCTCCGAAAACCTTCTGCAGCAATGATGAGGTTCTTGCAGCAGGGTTAGTCCTGATCTTGTTCTCCTCCTGGGATATTGTTACAAATAATCCGTTAAGCGCGCGCTCGGTCACATAAGCGGTCAGATCAGGATTTACTTTGTTTCGTGTGGTAGGCAGTTTGTTATAAGTAGTAAAGACCTGCGACCAGTAAGCAGTAGCGTTCACCTTATTCAGAGAGTTGCTGATCACCGGCTTGAACGCGCTGGTCAGGGAAGCGGTGGTTTTCTGACGCAGATAATTGGTAGCAGCCCCGTTGCCACCGGTTAATATGGAAAGACCATCCTGAATGGTCATACCGGAAATTGCATTGACAAAAATGGGAACAGCTTTGGCCGATGCATCTTCGGCAGCGCGGTTCATAGCCAGGATCGCCTTATCCACGGTACTCCCCATACCGACTCTGCGCAATGCAGATTCTACCTGTTTGGCTTCCGGCGGCATTAACACTTTGATCAGGGCATTCCCAAAAAAGCCGTTGGTGGCTGATAATTTGCCGGATGCATTATTGGCGCCGACCCGTAAGGCTTCTTTCAGTCCGTTCACGATCTCCGTATTTGTCAGGTCTTTTACAGAACCGCCGCTGCCGCCACTGCCCGACCCTTGCCCAAGCTGATCTTTGGCTTTATTGAATATGCTCTGCCAGGATTGCGCATGTGCTGTGCCAGCTATGGTAACGATCAGGCCTAATGCCAGGATTATATTTTTCATTTGGTGTATAATGTAATCCGAAGATAATAAAAAAACCTTAGAGACAGGGCATGCCCTGTCTCTACTGCGCCATCCAGTATTTCCGCAGCAGCCATTCCGCGGTCATTACAAGCAGCAGCATAAAAAAATACCATTTCCGGTCGATCAGCGGCAACGATTCCGTAACGGTACGGATCACCGGCTTTATCTCTGCACGATGTGTAATGCTGTCATACAACGCTTCTGTCTGCTGCCATGCCACAAACGACCCGTTGTAATGTTGCGCCAGTCCGTACAAGAGCGCATAATCCGCACCTGTTTCCATCAGTTCCGGCGGTGTCCCCGTCACTACGAAATGTCCTTTATCGGTATAGGTCTTCTCCTGGTAAGCTGCCCGGGCAGTATATATATAACTGCCCGGCGGCATGATTCCCGCATGAAGCCGGTATGTGCTGCCAACACGTTCAAATGAGTAAGCCTGCTGCCGGCCGGCGCTGTCTGTGACCACCAGCTCCGCTTCCGGTGTGTTGATCTGTTCGTTATTGGCATTGAGCAGGTAGGCCCGGAACACCACCGGTTCCTGATCGCTCCATACATGTTTGGACAGGGTCGCCCTGAATGGTTTTTCCTGTGTATTGGCCGTGAGAAAGCTCACAGTTTGCCGGATACATTCGTCCACAACCGTATGCTGTTTAAAATACCGGTATTCGTACATCCGCCAGCGCCAGAGCCCGGTTCCTGCCAGCAACGCCACCGGACGTCTGCCCTGCTGCAGCCACCACAAGGGGGCTGCAGCCCCCGGCCCATGCTGCTGCATAAACAGCGCTTCCGCATTTGGCGACAACTGTATTGCCCCCGCAGATACATGCAGCGGCGGCATCTTGTCGGTAACCGCACGGATATCGGGCGGTAAGGTAAACTGGTAAAATGACGGATTATACTCCGGCCGGATGTCCCGCATGCCTGCACCCGGAGCAAATACCGCTGCATCCTGTAATTGATTCAATACCGGCATATGCATGCCGGCCCCGGCGATAAACCAGACAGGAACCATCTTTAGCGCCGCCTGGTGCGCAGCCGCTACCGTCATATTGTGCAATACAACCACATCATAGCTATCTATATCCCGGGGCAGGTTACCGGTCGTCCTGACGGTGATCGTGTAATTTTCCGTACCTGCCAGTGCATCCCTGATGGCACGGATATCCGGATGCGGGGCAGCGCCGGCAATCAGCACTTTTTTCTTATCATCTATTACCTCAACAAAAAAATCCTTGCGGTTATTCGCCAGGTTTTGCTCACCTGCTGCCGGCGACACCTCTGCTATGTAATGATGCGTACCGGGCGCTTCCGCCGTTAGTTGAAAAGACAGGGATGCGTCATACCGGTCGGAGCCGATCGTAATATCAGATGCGGCGAGCACCTGTCCGTCTTTCCATATCCGCAAATGTCCCCTGAATCCTTTGCATAATTGCGCAATAATATCCGCACGGACTTCAAAACGGCTGTTACGCGCCACACGTTCATTTGCATATACCTTCGTAATGCGTATATCCTTTTGCAAAGCAGTATCGCCCAGCCCTACCGTATATACAGGCGCGCTGACAGACGGCTGATGCAACAACGGATTGCTGCCCTGGTTGAAGCGGCCGTCCGAAGCGAGGATCACAGCGCCCAGGTTTTGCGCTCCATATACATCATGTATTTTTTCCAGCGCGGCTGCAATGTCTGTTACCGGTTGTGTGTAGGTAAAAGGGCTATCCGTCAGGTGTACATCTCCGCCGAAGCCCCAGTTGTCCACACGATACTGCTCTTGCAGGCGGGCAATCAGGGCTGCAGCATGCTGATGGTATAATGCAGTATCGCCTTTCAGCGCTTCAGCTACAGAAAGGCTGTTATCCTGCAGAAAAACGATGACGGGCTTTTCCGTTTCATGCTTTGTTACGCTTACAGACGGCGCCAGCAGCAGCAAAAAAACGAGCAGCCACACGACCGTCCGCAACATCGCCGTCACCCGGGGATAAGGTGCTCCTCGTCTTACATCTGCACGATACACCAGATACCCGGCGCCCAGCGAAACCAAAAGGGCAAGCGCCCAAAACATCCATTGCATAAGCGATAAAACTAAAGAAAATTACGAAACCCCGGACATGCCGGCCTGTATTAAAAGAACAATAGTATCTTGCGGCTCAATTTATCGGTATGCGTATAGTTCCGGGCGAAATAAAGACAGCTCAGTTGCACAGCTTTTTACTGGGAGCGGTAGCGCCGCGGCCCATTTGTTTTGCAAGCACCGTTGATGCGGAAGGGAGACCTAACTTGTCGCCTTTCAGCTTCTTTAATGTTTTCGGCAGCCGGCCGCCTGTACTCATATTCTCACCCGCACGCCGCGTGCGCAACAATACGATCAAGCATACGCTCGAGAATATATACGCCACCAAAGAGGTCGTGATCAATGTAGTGAATTACAGCATGGTGCAGCAGGCAAGCCTGGCAAGCTGTGAATATCCGGCCGGTGTCAATGAATTTGAAAAAGCCGGCTTCACTGCCATTCCTTCGGAGCTGGTAAAGCCGTTTCGTGTAAAGGAATCACCGGCGCAACTGGAATGCAAAGTGCTGCAGGTCATTGAAACCGGCCAGGAAGGCGGCGCCGGCAACCTGATCATCTGTGAGTTGGTGTGCATGCACGTGCACGATAACGTTCTGGACGAGCAGGGGATCATTGATCCGCACAAGATCGATCTTGTGGCCCGAATGGGGAGGGATTACTATTGCCGGGCTTCCGGCGATGCCGTATTTGAAGTCCCCAAGCCCAATACGCAACTGGGCGTAGGTATTGATGCGCTCCCTGCATCTATCCGCAACAGTACTGTACTCACAGGCAACAACCTCGGCATACTGGGCAACAGCACAGCCATTCCGGTTGTGAGCGACATAGTGCAGGATGAACGGCTGGTGCAGATCATTCGAAAATATGACAACGACAGGGCTGCACGTACCCATGCACTACACCTGTATGCAAAGGAATTGCTGGATACCGGCAATACAGAAAAGGCATGGCAGGTATTGCTGGCTGAACATTAAAATCGCTTCCGCTGTATCCTTGTGGCGTTCAGGATCGCCAGCAGCGCCACGCCTACATCGGCAAACACGGCCTCCCACATGGTCGCTATGCCCCCGGCGCCCAGCAAAAGCACAATTAGCTTGACGCCAAAGGCAAAGCTGATATTCTGCCAGACCACCCTGTTGGTGGCCTTGCCGATATCTACCGCCTGCGCTATCCGCGAAGGCTGATCTGTTTGAATGATCACATCTGCCGTTTCTATGGCTACATCCGTACCGAGGCCGCCCATCGCTATGCCCACATCACTCAGCGCCAGCGCCGGCGCATCATTGATGCCGTCACCGGCAAATGCCACCACCCGCCCCCGCTGTTCCTTGACCTGCGTTATGATCCGCACCTTATCTTCGGGCAGCAAGTCCCCGAAAGCGCTGCCTATACCTAATGCACCTGCCACCTGATCCACGACCGGCTGCTTGTCTCCCGAAAGCATGATCGTTTCGATGCCCTTTTCGTGCAACTCGTCGATGGCTGCTTTACTGTCTTCCCGTATCTCATCCGATATCGAAATGTATCCTGCCGCTTTACCGTCTATGGCTACGGCAACGATCGTTTCAGTTTCCGTCGCCCAGCTATTATCCATTTCAATCCCCTCCCGCTGCAGCAATTTCAGATTCCCTGCCAGCACCTGCTTCCCGTTCACCATGCCCCGCAGCCCGTGTCCCCTTATCTCTGTCACATCATCCACCTGCAGTGTACCCGGTACATACTCTGTATAGGCTACTACCGCCCGCGCCACCGGATGGGATGAAACAGCCTCAAGCGCACTGACCAGCGGCAGCCATTCGGCTTCAGGCAGGCCCCGGCTTACGATCCGCTGCACTTTGAATACGCCTTTGGTCAGCGTTCCCGTCTTATCCATGATCACGGTATTCACCCGCATCATCAAATCCAGAAAATTCGACCCTTTGAAGAGAATACCATTACGCGATGCCGCACCGATACCACCGAAATAACCAAGTGGGATAGATATCACAAGGGCGCATGGGCAGGAAATCACAAGGAAGATCAATGCCCGGTATAGCCAGTCGCGGAAAATATAATCATCCACAAAAAAGAAGGGTCCCACAATAATGCACACCGCCAGCAAAACCACCGCCGGTGTATATACCCGGGAGAATCTCCGGATAAACTGCTCTGTCCTGGCCTTTCGTTTGGTGGCATCCTGTACCAGCGAAAGAATGCGCGCCAGCGAGCTATCGTCAAACATCCTGGTTGTCTGTATCTCTACCGGCTTGTCTTCGTTGATCATTCCGGCCAGCACGTTTGCTCCTTCGTTGATATGCACCGGCCTGCTTTCTCCAGTAAGCGCAGATGCATTGAACGTCCCGTGCTCCGTTAACAACAGACCATCCAGCGGTACCCGTCCACCCGCCTTCACAAATATAATTTCTCCGATTCCGACTGCTTCAGGCGTAACCTCCGTATGTACGCCGTTCCGGATCACCGTTGCACTATCGGGACGTATATCCAGCAACGCACTAATGCTTCTTTTGGCACGACTAACTGCGCTATGCTGAAAATACTCTCCTATCGTATAAAACAACATCACGGCCACACCTTCGGGATATTCACCGATAAAGAAAGCCCCTGCCGTAGCAATCGTCATCAGCGTAAACTCAGTGAATACATCGCCTTTAAGCAGCAAACGGATACCGGTACGCGCAACCGGCAATCCTACAGGAATATAAGCAGCCGCATACCATATAATACGCAACCGGCCCGAAAACAGATCCGGCAGAAAATAATCAGCACAGATACCGGCTGTCAGCAGCAGGAAGCTGAAGATGGCCGGCAGGTACATTTTCCAGCCGGCAGATCCGTTGCTGTTATGATCGTGTTGGTGGCTCATCGTCTGTTGATGCGTTCCCGCACCGCATCACGATATTACTGCTTTTTACAACAATCGTCTAATTTGCGGTATGCCTCCGGATCGGCTTTCAGGTTATCAGCATCGTAGCCCGCGGCTGTAATCGCTTTGCGGATCTGGTCGGGGCCGGTTTTCTTCGGATTATATGCGATCTGCATCGTCATCGATTGGTCATTTATATCAACCCGCCGCACTCCTTTCACTGCATACACGGCCTCTTCAAGCAAAGTGCCGCATGATTCGCATTCTTTGCAGTGATCGCAATATATGCTGGTTTTTATTTCGATTGTTCCGGTCTTCTCCTGTGCCCACAGAGCGCCGGTAAAGCCTGACATTAATAACAGAAAAAGCAATCTCTTATTCATGGTCACTCGTTTTTGTTTTGCGGGCGAATAATTATTCGCCCCTACGTGTCATCCCTCAATCTTCATCCCTGAACTCTTCACCGGACCACAAAATCAAAATAAGTCTCCGGGTGCGGTTCATTTTCAAGCGTATAATGCCACCATTCTTCCGGCAAGATTTTGAACCCATGCTTTACCATAGCATCCCTGAGGATATTACGGTTAGCTTCCTGCTCTTTCGTAATTAATGAAGTACCATGATGAGAAATCTCTCCGAAAAAATCATAGCTGCTGCCCATATCCAGTTCTTCACCTGTTGCCTTATCAATGATGGTAAGGTCAACCGTACTGCCGCGCGTATGGCCTGAGCGCTCGTAAAGATAGCCGAGTGCAAACAAGTCTTTTTTATCTACGTCCGGGTAATATTCCGATTTGCGGAGCGTATCGCCTATATCTTTACCCCAACGCATAAAATGATCTACTGCCCGCTGCGGACGGTAACAATCAAAAATTTTAATTCCATACCCTTGTGCTTCCAGCTCGAGCTGTACCTTATGCAGCGCTGTTGCCGCTTCCTGCGTCAGTAACGCCGTAGCAGCCAGGTAGCCGGCTATCGGGCGGCCGATAAAATTATTATCTGTGAAATAACGTATCTCATAGGTAACGCCCGGCAAGGCTTCATGTACATAGACAAAGCCATCGGGAGGATACTGATCATTTTCCGACTTGCCGCATGCGGCAAAAAACAGGCACATCAACAGGGGGAGCAGTTGTTTCATATAAACTGGTTATAGTGATTGAAAGTTCCGGTACACGCAATCGTACGGGTAACGAAGTGATTTGCAAGAAACAAAAAACACGGGATTATCCAAAAGCATAAAAGTCAGGACTATATGAAAACGTCCTGCAATTGGCCACTATGGCCCATCATGTAATACGCCTTTCGGTATTGCTGCCGGTAGATTAATGCCCCAGATTCAGCACAATATTATACATCCCATTTTCGTCCTCAATGGTGTAAGGCAGCCCTCCTTTAACAATATCACCGTGATCGGGATTCCAGCCGGTACCATACAAATAATAATCACCTTTTTTCAGACCGGTAAAAGCCCCCATAGGCTTACCGTCAACGATATTGCACGCTACAGAATCATCATAACGGTCATCGGCGGGCTTGTCTTGCGTGTTGTACTTGATGTACAGCATGGCATCTTCTATATCTTCAGCGCCGCCACCATGCTGGGGCGTAATACGCAATGTGGCATTACCTCCTTTACCGGCAAGCACCACCGGGTCTTCACGCTTGCAGGCTGCAAAAAACAAAAAAGCTCCAAGGAGCAGAGCGGCTGTGTAACGCATATTTTCCAGATTTT
>JBEBVQ010000039.1:0-11761 GCA_040392625.1 Taibaiella soli
GCAGGTATATAATACGAGGCCGACAGCTTTTCACGCAACGCTTTGGACAGATTGGTCATTTCACCGATATCTCCTGCCGAGCGTTTCCAGATCCATTCGTAGATCTGCCCGGCTCGGAACGCAGGCTCTCCCCAGTCTTTCATCAATGCCTGCAATGCCTCCGGCGTCAGCTCCCTCAGATTATTCATAAATGCAAAGTTACGATTCCCCGATGGTTATGTGACAAATGTGTTAAATGTGGGAAATGTGATAAGCACATTCTTCACATTCCACACATTTGTCACATTAAAACGATCGTTACAATTTTACAAACTTCCGTGTCAGGGTGTTCCCGTCAGGAGCTTTTAGCCGGAGCAAATAGATACCCGCAGGAAGATCGCCTACCGGCAGTACACCAGGCAACATAACCTGCGCCGATTGGAGGATGCGGCCCTGCATATCTGAAATGATATATGGCTGCGTGGCTCCGCGCGAGTTCCCGGCAACAGCTAAATGCAAGTCATCGCCGTTTACCGGATTCGGGTAAATGAATACGGCAGGTAATTTGTATTGGGCAACCGCGCCCCAAAATAGCGGGTCATACAATTCTATGATCCGGTCGGTTTTTTCACCGTTTCCGTTTGCCGGCGAGTTGCTGGTAGAGATGAAAACCCGTCCGTCGGGAGCAATACAGACATCTCTCAGTCGTCCAAAGTTCACTCCTTCCACTGCTGTAACAATGACTGCCGTGCTGCCGCTGCCGAGGGTTGGCCGGAGCTGGTATAGCTTCTGGTCTTTCAGGGAGGTCATCAGTATGGAATGATGCCAGTCCGGAAACATCAGTTTGTCATCGCCGTACCAGGCGATATCCGAAACTGCCAGTGTGGGGGTCCAAGCAGTCAATGGTTGTGCTACATTCGAATCTGCACAGAAATCCTGTTCTCCGGGTGTGTTGCAGAATCCGGTTACAGCCGGCCAGCCGTAATTCCGTCCTTTTTGTATGATATTCAATTCATCATCTGTGCTGGGGCCGTGCTCGGAGCTGTATAAAATGCCGTTGGCATAGGCAAGTCCCTGTGCGTTCCGGTGTCCCCACGACCATACCGGGCTGCCGGCAATAGGGTTGTCGGCGGGAATGGTTCCGTCGAGGTGTATGCGTAGTATTTTCCCGTTTGGTGTGTGTATGTTTTGTGCGGTTGTAGCAATTTCGGCGTCGCCGGTAGTAATAAAAAGCTTGTCGTTGACGATCAGCAGGCGACAGCCATTGTGGTTATTGGCGGCGTCGATATCATCCAGCAGAATGAACGGATCCTGCAATGTTTGTCCGTTGTAAGTATAACGGACGATCTTTTCGGTATAGTTGCCGCCTTTGAGATAATTGTAAGCAACGTATAAATAAGGATTCCCGGAGAAATCAGGGTGCAGGGCCATGCCCAGCATGCCCCCTTCGCCGCGGATCACAGTTTCGGGCTCGTGATAAATGGTATCTGTATGACCTGTGCCAGGCTCTGTGCGGCAGATGTAACCGTTCTTCTGGGTGAACCAGATATGATCGTCCGGCCCGTAGATGATCTCCCAGGGAATGAAGAGATTATCTTTTACAATGCGGGTGGTAAAGACAGGGTCGGCGATGCTTCCCGATGACACCAGCAGCAACAGCCCTGTTGTCAGTGTCGTCATCCTTTTCATAATGCAGATTTACAACAGGTAATGACGTACTAAAATGATACCACGAAGTTAATGTGCAGCACCTGCTTATGGCGGCCTGACCCGCCATCGTCTCCGGCTACCGCAACTATAATATTATTCCGTCAGCCCCATGGAGATCGCTGCTTTTACCAGGCCTGCGGTATTTCTGACATGCAGCTTCTGGAGCATGTTCAGTCTGTATTTTTCGATAGTTCGCAGGCTAAGGAACAAAGTATCTGCTATTTCCTGGCTGGTATATTCCTGCACGATAAGCCTGAGAATGTCCTTTTCCCTGCGCGTAAGTACCGGCGGGGCGCCGGGTACGGAAGTTTTTTTGATCTTTAGCACATGCTGCAGCAGTTGCTCTTTCAGCGCTTCGTCTATATAGGTTTCTCCTTTGTTTACAGTTTCGATGGCGTGTATGAGCGTTGCCTGACCGGTATTCTTGAGCAGGTATCCGAGGCAACCTTTTTCAAACATATTGCGTACGTAAAAGGGTGTATCAAATCCTGTCATGGCAAGGATCTTCACGGAAGGCCATTGTTCCCGGATCATTTCTGCAAGCTCATCTCCTTTAATGCCCGGTAGTTGGATATCGAGTAGCAGCACATCGGGCTGCTGTTGTTTCAGGCCGTTCAACAATGCTTCCCCGGATTCGTAAGTAGCAATCATTTCAATATCCTTGCGGGATGCCAGCATATTCTGAATGCCGGTAATGACCATCGGATGATCATCTATAATAGCGACTTTTATGGGTTTCTTCATTGTTTTATCCCGTCCTGCCGGATGTCAAATTCGATATCAATAGTAGTGCCTTTATCTTGCCCGTATTCTATATCCACACGGCCGTCAAGGGCGTCAATTCTTGAGATAAGCCCGTTTGCTTCGAGGGGATGCGCAGCCTCTGCATTCACAGGGGCGTCCATATCGTCTTCGAGTATGATGCTGAGCATATCTTCCTGCCAGTTAAATTGTACGACAACTAAGGTAACATTTTTTTGTTTGATGGATTGGGCTATCAGTTCCCGCATGATCCGGTACACGGCACGCCGGAAGTCCTGCGGGAGGGACTGCGGCGGCTGGCCATAAGAGAGGAAGTGAATACCTACATTGTATTTTGCACCGTTTTTTTCGCAAAAATGCTGCAGAGCTTCATCCAGACCACCCTGGAGCAGCGAGTCGAGCATGAGGTTATGGGCTGTTTCGCGCAGGTCGGTGGATGTTTTGTCGAGCAGATCGAGTATCTCCCGGTACTGTCTTGACCCGGCCAGCTCTTCGTGTTCCTGCGGGATCATGCTCAGATTCATTTTGATCACGGAAAGCATGCTTCCGATGCCGTCATGCAATTCCTGTCCGATGCGGATGCTTTCCTGGTCTTCTCCCTGCATGATCGCTTTCATCTGATCGATCTGCCGTTCTCTTTTCAATGCACGAATGGACTCTTGCTGGATGCGGTTTTTTGCCTGCATATTCCTGTAGATGACCCAGATACCGGCGGCTAACAGCAGGATGGCGCCGGCAATGCTGCTGATGATGATATTCTTGCGCAGCAGTTGTGTTTTATGATGAGAGATGGCCAGTTGATGAAAGGCCAGCTCACGATCCTGCTTGGCTGTCAGGTATTTCAGCTCTACCAAATAGGCGGCCTGAACGGTTTGTTCGCCGGTAATACTGTCTCTCAGGGCAATGTATCGTTTCTGGCTTCGGAACGCCTTATTGTAATTCCCGGTACTTTCGTAAATATGTGTCAGGAGATTATAGGCACGGATCATATAGGTATGTGTATTCAGCGATTCAGCAATGCTGATGGCCCTGAATGTGCTTGCTTCTGCCTGTTTATTCATACCCAGTAAAAAATACCCTTCTCCCAGGGAGGTGTAAAAGCTTACTTTATTGAAGGGATTTTCCCCCGCAATATGCAATAAGCTATCTGCCATATGTGCATATCGGCGCGCATTTTTATAATCGCCTAATTGCCGGTAGGCACGTCCGATATTGAGCATTGATGCGATAATTGTGTGATTGTCCCTGTTTTGCTGCCCCATCGCTAAGGCTTGCTGGTGATATTTAAGGGCGAGGGAAATGTTCGTATCCTGAATGAAAATACCTTTGCGGAACAGGATACTGCTGAGCGTATTGGTGTCTTTTTCTTTAATCGCCGCTTTCTCTGCAAGCACAGTGTATTTGTATTGTTTTTCTTCGTCCTGGAGTATGCGCCATATTGCCGAAAGATTATTATAGGTACGGGCTAACGGCGGGTTCTGCTCTGTACTGGTCTCGGCCATTTCCAGGTATTTGTAGAAAAACCAGATGGCACGTGTGTATTGTGATTTGTAAATATGAATACCCGCCAGTCCGGTATAAGTATCTGACAGGATACTCAGCGGTAATCCGCGGGAGTGATGCAATGCTTCCTGGTAATGCCGGATAGCTTCATCATAATCTCCTGAGAACAGGTCGGTAGTTGCAAGACCATTCAATGCTTTGACCAGGCCCTCCCGGAATCCGGAGGATATACTTTCAGCAACCGCGCGCACGAAGAAGCTGTCGGCCTTCCGGGGATCATTATATAAAACAGCTTTCCCGGAATCTATGGTACGCAGGATGTAGTTGGTGTTGGATGACCGTGCAGCAGTGTAGCCTGCCGGCAGCCGGAACAATATGGAGTCGTTGAACAGTTCCTGAGCATGCAGGGACTTAACCCAGGTAACAGCGAATACGAGGAAGAGCCACAACCGATACCTTTTCATATACAAAAATTAATAGAGACCCTTCAAAATCATCTATTTAATTAGCTAATCAGCCAATGTGCTAATTAGCTAATATTTGTCGCGAGGGATCATTAGCACATCAGCTAATTATCACATTAGCTAATTAAAACGATCATTTCTTGTCAGTCTGAACGAAGCCATAGCCCGATTTGTGCTGTTGTTCAATGGTGTGCACGTTTCGGCTCCGCTGAACGTGACAGCAGCGGTCAGGAAAGACTGATGTTTAACGGATGAGCGTCACATCCCCTTTTTGATTAAACCGCTCGCCCTGCAGGTTTTCTGCTTCGATCACATAGTAATACGTACCGATCCCGGCAGGGGCGCCATTGTATGTACCGTCCCAGCTCAGGCTGTTGGTATTGCTGCGTCCTTCCCATACCTTTTTACCCCAGCGGTCAAATATATCAAACCTGCGCACATTTATAATATCTCCGTAGCTGACGATACGGAATACGTCATTTCTTCCGTCGTTATTTGGTGTGAATGAGCTGGGTATATGGATCATGGGGCTTACGGAAACAGAAACAGATGCCGTATCAATACAGCCAAGAGGTGTTTCTCCGATAATGGTATAGGTTCTTGAACTGTCGGCAGGGATTGATTGCTGCGAGGCCTGCTGATCGGGAAACAGATAACCGGGAAGCCAGGCTGTGATATAATACGGGGCGGGAGATCCGTAGCTGGTGAGTGTCAGCGGATCAAGGCGATTGTCGAAGTGCATTTTATTGGCGGTAAGGTCCAGCATGAAATCTTCAACAACGATTTCGTGAGCCGAGGTGTCGGAACAAAAACTGTCCTGCACTACCAGCATCATCGTATGTGTTCCCGGCGTCTTATAGGTATAGCTGAAAGAAGTACCGGGAATACTTTCTCCTTCGCCGGTAAACCAGCGGTATGTATAATCATCATAGTGCTGAGCGTCAAGTGTCAATAATCCGCCGGTGCAAATGCTGTCCGGTATATTTCCCTGAATGGTGGCAAAAACAGATTTGTCGTACAGGGTTACAGTATCGTAAGCCATGCATCCCGAATTAACGTCGCGTACTACAAGGTAGAATGTTTGAGAATCATGCAGCGCTATATGTCCGCGTGCAGGGTTTTTTGTGGAGTCAATCAGGAAGCTGCCGGGGCTCCATTCAAACCGGTAAGAGGAGCCATATACAATAGATACCGGTAGCTCGAAGTCCCCATGTCTGCAAATCACCCGCTCCGCTGCTCCGGCATCGATCAATATCGGCGCCTGTATGCGCATGGTACGGTAGATCCTGCTATAGCCGGTAGCTGCCGGCGGCGTATAGGCAATGCTGCAGGTATGCGGGAATACAGACACATTTTCTGATGCCAGCCGGGGGCTGAAATACCAGGATCCGTTCTGCTCCACGATGCCGCAGCCGGAAAAAGTTCCTCCGGCGGGACGTCCTTCGAGCGGGTGGAGCGTGTCTTCATTGCACCAGGTAGTAGTAAGAGGGGTGCCATCGCCATTTGTGATGCTGACCTGGGCAACAGCGTTATGCCCGTACAGAAGCAAAAGGATAAGTATCAGTATTGAGGATTTACAGTTCATAACTTCGGATGTGCGCAGATACTGCGGTGTTAAAATTACCAAATGGCGCCGGCATTAACTTTACTTAAGCCGGCGCCATGAATCAGACTCCCTGTGTTTATACTATTGTCTTTCTTTTATGAGCTTCTCCGTATGGATCACCTGTCCGTCTTTGTCGGTGATACTCAGCAGGTACATGCCTGATGCAATACCGCTGATGTCAACGGATGTTACGGACTGCTGCTGCAGCACCAGTTTTCCTTCCACGCTCTTCAACTGAACATTTACCGGGGACGGCGCCTGGATATAGATCATGTTATGAGCCGGGTTCGGGAACACCTTTATCTGCTTTGCATTGGTATGCATTGATACCGATACATCATCGTCGTCGTCATCTTCCACGATATTGGTGATTTCGTACCATGCAGAATCCAGGCATCCGTTCAGTGCGCTGGCTACAGATACCGAGTACATGGCATTTTCCGTAGCGGTATAGGTAGAATCGGTAGCGCCGGATATAGGCGCCCCGTCTTTATACCACTGGAAGTTTTTGTACACGCTGGAGCCGGTCACGCCCATAGTAAGGCTGTCGATAGTAATGGCCAGGTCTTGTACGCAGTCGCTGAATTTTGCCAGGAAGGCATCCCATGCTCCGGGATTGCCACCGGTAGCGAATGTATCCTGATGTGCGCCCGGCGTGGCCAGTCCTATGCCGCCTGTAATAGCGGAAGGTACTGTTGCCCGACCGCTAAGGTATATATTTCCGTATCCGTCGCAATCCAGGTAACCTCCATTATCATTAGCGCTGCTGCCAAAGTAAGTGCCCCATTCACGGACGCCGGTAGTATCAAATTTCATCATGTACACATCTGATGCGCCAATCAGAGTATCGAAGGGCGCCCCAGGAGTGGCAACTCCTGCTGTATCAGCGGTTTGTCCGCCAATATATATACTCAATCCCGAAACTGCCACATACAGACTATTCCCCGGAGCATAAGTAGTCCAGTCACGTGTCCCGTCCGGAAAGAATTTGGTCAGGAATGAACCAATGGTAGCAATTGTATCGAGGAATGAACCAGGTGTTGCCAGTGTTTTACTCATTGTCAAACCAGTTAAGTAAATATTACCCGCATCATCGACTTCAATATCAATTCCGTGATCCAATCCATCCCCTCCGAAATAGGTACTCCATTCACGCTGTCCCTGTACGGTAAACCGGGCAACAAAAGCATCTCCTGCACCTGCGAAAGTATCCTGATGTACATTAGGCGTACCGAGATTTGTACTGGTGTTCGTCTGCCCACCAAGATATACAATCTGATTCTGCGCGTCCCAAGCCAGGGATCGCCCTTCATCCGTACCAGCCCCACCGAAATATGTTGCCCATTCCAAGCTGCCACTTTCGGTAAACTTAGCTACAAATGCGTCCTGGCCTCCACCGTTCGTATCCTGGTGTATAGTGCCGTGGGCAAGACCGCTGGTGCTTGCAGTATTTCCGGATATATAAATGTGTCCTCCTTTGTCGCTTACAATAGCAGCAGCTGTTTCCGTTCCAGGTCCACCGAAGTAGGTAGCCCATATCCGGGTTCCATTTCCGTCAAATTTTGCAATGAATGCATCGCTGGTACCATTAAGTGTGCCTTGGTGGCTGTTTTGGGAGGCAAGGTTAACATCTGTACTGGTACTTCCTCCCGCTATATATACATTGCCAAATTCGTCACAGGTGATGCCGTTCCCGCTTTCAGTGCCTTGCCCACCATAATAAGTAGCCCACACCCGTTTTCCGGTGGCATCGAATTTTACCAGGAAAGCATCTTCGGGCGCAGAAATGGTGTCTGCACTGCCACCCCATGTTTGTTGATGCGCGCCGGTTGTTGCGATATTGGTAAGACTGTTGGTATATCCTGTAAAGTAAACATTCAAGTCATTGTCAAACGCAGTTGCCGAACCAATATCCCATTCTGCTACATCTACAATATATCCCGGAAAGAGTTCGTATGAATAACCGGGCCCGATACCGCCATAATAAGTAGCCCATTCCACCACCGGATCAATGATGAATGTTTCGCGTGCATTATAGTTTGCGGTTTTGAAGCTGAGCCGGTTGCCGGAAAGGTGGAAGCGGGAAGCAATTTCTTTTCCGTCCTTCTGAAAGCTATACGGCGCCTGCTCGGTAACGCTGCCTGCCGGCGTATGTGCGGTAACGCTGCCGTCTTTGTTGAGGCGCACCGACTGTGCTCCGTCGTACTGCAGCCGGATATCGGAAACACGGCCGCCGGGATGGATCACAAAATCATATTCAAAAGTCTGGCCTTTCATATACAATACCCAATCGATCTGCGGGTAAATATTCTTGTAAGTAATTTTATTATAGGCAAATGCCCTTGCCTTATCGTTTCCTTTATAATATTGCTCGTAATAATCCTGTTGTTCTTCCTGTACGATTTCGGCATTTTTATTGGCGCCCAGCACTGAGAGATCCATGCGATAGGAGTGTACCTGCCCGTTGTCCGGATTTACGCTGTTCCATTGATAATGAACATTGCCGCTGCCGATAAAGACGTTGACATTTGTACCGGTGACCAGCCTGAAATCAATATCATTCCGTTGCTGTCCGTGCTGATCTGTGATCTGTCCTTTATTCTCGATAAAATACAGACCTGCCGTGCCCGGCATAGTCATCATTTGTTTTCCCGGTATTTGCGGCGCCGCCATACGGTATTTGGCCGGAACGCCATCCTGATGGGCGCCGAATACGCCATCATCCGCCTGTGCGGGTTGCCACGGCAGTTGCGCCAGGAGCAGACACAACGCCGGCCATTTGAGAGAATACTTGTTTTTCATCATTACTGACTTTTTGTAGGTGAAGAATATTCCAAAACTATCCGTTTGCTGCACCGGCAACAAGATGGGAAACACGGGTTTTTAAAATGTCGTAGAACTACTATCTTTTTAGTTGTTATTTGTTATTGGATATAATCTTCGTGCCATATTGTTGTCGTATTTTTTTAAAATAATATTGTAGGTTTGACTGGTAAATCATTAAACCATGAAAAAAGGTACCCTGGTGCTGCTGGTAGTGCTCGGATTATTACTGATCGGAGGCTGTGCGACATGCAATGTGCAGCGCACCTTTGTGAGCGGAGAAGAAAATGTGAAAAGCAAATGGGGTGAGGTGCAGAACCAATACCAAAGGCGTGCTGACCTGGTGCCCAACCTGGTGAATACTGTAAAAGGCGCTGCCGATTTTGAAAAATCAACACTTGATGCGGTGGTCAGCGCGCGTGCACGCGCTACATCGGTACAGGTCAATCCCGATGATCTCACGCCGGAAAAGCTGCAGGAATTCCAGCAGGCGCAGGGCGAGCTCAGCCAGGCGCTGGGCAGGCTGCTGATGGTGACGGAAAATTACCCGGAACTGAAGGCGAATCAGAATTTCCTTTCCCTGCAGGATCAGCTTGAAGGAACGGAAAACCGCATCACCGTGGCGCGTAAAAATTTCAATGATGCCGTGCAGCATTATAATGTGGAAGTGCGGACATTCCCGAATAATATTTTTGCGCGCATACTGGGCTTTGATGCCAAAGTGATGTTTGAAGCCGACCAGGCAGCACAAAAAGCGCCGACGGTTCAATTCTAAAACTCTGATTTGTGCGTTCTGCTTTATTCAATCGGAAACCTTTGCTGGATACCGCTTCCAGCGACCGGGTGGTGGCCTGCATCCGTGCTGCGGAAGCGCGTACTACCGGAGAGATCCGGGTGTGTGTGGAGTCGCGTTGCGGTTATATGGATGCTATGGATCGCGCTGTAGAATTGTTTGCCCAACTCGGCATGGATCAGACGGAACGCCGGAATGGTGTAGTGCTGTACCTGGCGCTGAAAGATCATCAGTTTGCTATCTATGGCGACCACGCCATCTACGAAGCCGGAGGTAGTAGCTTATGGCAACACGCTGCAGACGAGATGCGGCAACGGTTACGTGCCGGCGATATTGCTGCCGCATTATGCGGCGCGATCGAAGAGATCGGCGTGGCGCTGGCCTGTCATTTTCCTCCCGACCCTTCTGTGGTTAAAAATGAACTCCCGGACGAAATCATCTTTGGCCAATGACAAGCACCGGCTTAATGCGGCGATACATACGTTATCTTCTGTTTTGCGTATCCATCGTATGGATGCCGTTGGGGCATGTGATGGCGCAGGACAGTGATTTTCCTGCCCCCATGCAGCCGCCGCAATTAGTGAATGATTTTGCCGGCGTGCTCAGCAAGGAGCAATGTGCATCGCTGGAAGCCAAACTGCTGGAATATGAGCGCACCAGCTCCACACAGATCACGATCGTGACGCTGCGCAGCATTGGCGCATATGCGCCGTCGCAGTACGGCGTAGAGCTTTTTAACCGCTGGCAGCCGGGTAGCAAAGGGAAAGATAACGGGGTGCTGGTGCTCGCTTCGATGGAAGACCGGAAGATCAACATCACCACCGGTTACGGACTGGAGGGCGTACTTACGGATGCTTTATGCGGCCGGATCATCCGCAACGAGGTGGCGCCGGCATTCCGGGAGGAGAAGTATTACGAAGGCTTTGACAAAGCGGCGGAAGCGATCATTGCTGCTACGCGGGGAGAATACACAGCCGATGTGCGTTCAGGGACGCCGGAGATCGGGTTCAGGACTGGGGCGTTGATTGTTATTATCATCATTATTTTGATCTGGCTTTTTACACGGGGTGGCGGTGGCGGTAGCTATATGAGCGGCAGGGGCAGCCGCGGCCTCGGAGGGTGGCCCATCGGTGGTTTTGGCGGCGGATGGGGCAGCGGCAGAGGAGGTTTCGGCGGTGGTGGATTCGGAGGATTTGGCGGAGGGCGTTCCGGCGGCGGCGGCGCGAGCGGGAGCTGGTGAGTTGGACCTGCCCTGTCATCACCTGAGCAACGTGACGTTCCCGTTTTTCCGGAAGACCCTGCCGGTACTGGTCACCGCTTCTACCATGTAAATATATACGCCTGCGGATACAGGCTTGCCGTTATAGCGGCCGTCCCATCCGCTGCTGATGTCAGTGGTGGAAAAGACCTCCTGTCCCCAGCGGTTGAAGATCCGGAAATAATGCAGGGTAGCTTGTCCTCTTTTTATAATCCTGAATACGCTGCCTGATATGGAGCCGGGTGAGAAAGCATTTGGCAGATCAAGAAGGGTTTCGTCATTGACGTAGATGTCTATAGAGTCTGTGGCCGGGCAACCCCATTCGGTAGCTGCCGTTACATAATACCGGGTGGTGACATCGGGCATAGCTGTTGGCGTTGCGTTGCGCGGGTCGTCGAGTCCGTCCGCAGGCGCCCACATGTAATAAAAACAGTTACCACCGGGTTGCATCCGGTACGATTCGCCGGGATATATGCGCACTGAATCCGGCAGTGACACTACCGCAGACGGGTAAATGCTGATATGTATATGCCCGGTGTCGCTGCAGTTAAGCGCGTTGACTGCGAAGACGGTGTAGGTATCCGGCTGTGGTGGATAAACATAAGGATCGGCTGCGACGGTATCACTGATGAAATGCGGTGGATACCACCGGTAACCGGCGCCGCCGCTAACCTGTAATTGTGCCGTATCACCGGGACAGATGGCTGTATCGGATGAGAGCGTCAGGAAATCACCGGGAACGACGTTGATTATTATGGTTGCTGATCCGGTGCACCCGTGCTGCGTAGTTACTGTGACCGTAGCGGTAGTGGTGTCATTATTCACAAGGTCAAAACCTTGCAGCACAGTCATCTGCACGGTAT
>JBEBVQ010000040.1:0-11712 GCA_040392625.1 Taibaiella soli
CATAAAATTCTATAAAAGGCCGGCATTGTCAGTTGCGTTAATTATTGGCTTGCTGACAGGGCTGGCCACGCTTATCCGGCCCACCGAGATCATAGCATGGATCATTCCCGCCTGCTGGGGTATTGCCGGTATCCGGGACGTCGGGGAGCGGTTACCTTTTCTGGTGCGAAACATACGGTATCCAGTCGTAGCGCTGCTGGCTTTCGGGGCTGTTACTTCCATCCAGCTTATATACTGGAAATGGGTTGCCGGTTCATGGGTGGTGTATTCATACCAGGATCAGGGATTCAGTTTTCTGCGCCCTCATGTTATTGAAGGGTTGTTCAGCTACCGGGCCGGTTGGCTTGTTTATACGCCTGTGATGGTATTGGCATTGATTGGACTTATCTCGCTATACAGGTTTCGGAGAGAACTTTTTATTGGCATTTTCCTGTTTACAGTTCTGTTCACGTATATCTGTTTTTCCTGGGACATCTGGTGGTATGGCGGCAGCCTCGGGCAACGGGCAATGATACAGGCTTATCCCATGCTTGCATTTCCGTTGGCTGCGTTTTTTCAGCGGGTATGTTCCGGCAAAATGTTCCTGCAGATTATCATCAGCGTTTTTCTGCTCCTCTGTACCGGGTATAATTTCTGGCTCACGCACCAGGCACACCGGGGGGGACTGCTCCGGCTGGATCAAACGACGAAGGAATATTTCTGGGCTACACTGGGCAGATTTGAATCAAATGAAGATATCGAAAAGCTTTTGGATAATCCCGACAGGTACAAGGGTGTGCCCAAAAACATTCATTTGGAATATGCCAATGATTTTGAAAGGGATACCGCTGCATACATTACAACCGAAAAGACCATCAGCGGGAAGAGTGTGTACCTGGATAAAGATCACCAGCACACGCAGGAATATTTTTTCAGCGTTGATCATCCCGGAAAAACATGGATACGGGCCAGCGCTGTTTTCAGAGCGGTGGGCCATGAACCGGTAGTATGGAAAATGGCACAGTTTGTTGTGAAATTTTATGATGGGGACAGGGTGGTAAAAACCAACATGATACGGGTATTCCGGATATTAAGCTGGGAAGAAACGAAAGAGATATACATGGATGTGAAAATTCCCCGCGAGAAGTTCGACCGTGTCTCCGTCTTCTTCTGGAATGCCGGAAGCAACCAGCGGATATTGATCGACGATTTGAAAGTGATCAGCTTTTAATCATTCAGCGCATACCAAAGCATATCCTTCAGCTCTGTGATGCCCTGGCGGGTAACAGCAGAAAAAAACAGGTGTGGTATGTTTTGAGGCAATATGCTGCTGATCTCTTTTTTCAGCTCTTCATCGAGCATATCGCTTTTACTGATAGCGATCAGGATCTTTTTGTGCAGCAGCTCGGGGTTATAGCGCTCCAGCTCCGAAAGCAGTACCTGAAATTCTTTGGCATGATCGTCGCTGTCGGCGGGAATGACAAACAGCAGCACAGGGTTCCGCTCGATGTGGCGCAGAAAGCGGTGCCCAAGACCTTTCCCCTCGGCTGCGCCTTCAATGATGCCCGGCAGATCGGCCATGCAGAACGACTTGTCATCGCGCCAGGATACCATACCCAGTTGCGGTATCAGCGTGGTGAAAGCGTAATCGGCAATTTTTGGCTTTGCTGCGCTGACGACAGACAGCAGCGTCGATTTCCCGGCATTGGGGAAGCCGACCAGCCCTACGTCTGCCAGGATCTTCAGTTCGAGATACTTCCATCCCTCCACGCCCTCTTCGCCGGGTTGTGCGTACTCCGGCGCCTGGTTGGTGGCGGTGGCGAAGCGGCTGTTGCCCAAGCCGCCCCTGCCGCCGGGCAGCCAGATGACCTCCTGTCCGTCTTGGAGCACTTCCGCTTCTATTTTGCCGGTTTCTTCGTCACGTGCAATCGTTCCGGGCGGCACTTCTATGATGATGTCTTTGCCGTCCCGGCCGGTCATATTGTTTTTGCTGCCACCCTGCCCGTTTTCGGCCAGCACATTTTTGTGGTAACGCAAATGGAGGAGCGTCCACAGCTGGGCATTGCCGCGCAGGATGATGTGGCCGCCGCGGCCGCCGTCGCCACCATCAGGCCCGGCCTGCGGGTTGTATTTGGTACGCGCAAAATGTGCGCTTCCCGCTCCGCCTTTACCCGAACGGGTAAAGATCCGTATATAATCTACGAAGTTTCCTTTTTCCACAATCTGTTGTTATCCGGCCGGCGTGCTTTATACAGGCATCAGGTATTTTTCTATCTCTTTGGAAAGCAGCTTAAAGGTTTCGTCTATGCTATGATCTCCTTTGATGGGTTCCAGCTTGCCCTGGGCGTTATAATAATCGGCAACGGGCGCTGTCTTGTCGTGATATTCCTTGATACGCGACACGATCACATCTTCGGTATCGTCACTGCGGCCGGAAGTAGCGCCCCGGCCTATCAGGCGGCGTATTAATTCGTCTTCAGGCACTTCCAGCGAAAGCACGAGATCGATTTGTAATTTCTTAAATTCAAGCAGTTTATCGAGCGCTTCTGCCTGTGCACGGGTGCGGGGAAAGCCGTCGAAGATAAAGCCGCGTGCGTCCGGGGTTTCATCTATTTTGGAACTGATCATGCCGATCACCACTTCATCCGGCACCAGCAATCCCTGGTCCATGAATTTCCTGGCTTCTACGCCGAGCGGGCTTTGCCTGCTTACTTCACTGCGGAGGATGTCGCCCGTTGAAATATGCAGCAGCTTATATGCCGATACAATATTGGCGGACTGGGTGCCCTTTCCGCTCCCCGGGGGACCGAACAAAATCAAGTTGAACATAAACTGTCTTTAATTTGAAAATTTGAAAATTTGAAAATTTGAAAATGAACAACTGTGTATCAATGCACGTACATGTTCAATTTTTCAAATTGACGAATTAAGCCGGCTTGCGACCGGTAGCGCAAAAATAAGCATATGCGGCGATTAATTGTTGAATCGATTAGCCGTTTATTCGTTTAACCGATTAACTGTTTATTCGTTTAGCCGTTTAATCGATTAATCGACTCAACGAATAAACGATTCAACAGATGCCCCTACAGTCCTGTAATGCAGATACCGATGGAATAAGGTACTACTGCCGGGCCCTGGTTTTCTTTAAACAGGTTGGTAAGATTATAAGAACCCACAACGCTGAAATTACCCCATCCGAGGCGTGCCGTACCGGCGAAGCTCCAGGTTTCAAAATAACGGCGGGTATTTACCTTTTCCGTCATTTTTGCGCCTTCCAGCGTGTAGCGGCCTTTGGTATGTGCGCCCACGATGGTTCCTACTTTCAGGCCTGCGGCTGCTTTGAATCCTTTATTGCGGTTGATCTTGTTGCCGAAATACCGCAGCTCGAAAGGGGCTTCGAGGTAAGTAGTAGTAAGTTTATAACGTTTATAGTCTATTGATTCGGGCAGAAAGCTGACCTGCTGGCCGGCCATCCCGGTATCGGTGAATCCAAGCTCCTGATTGTCGAAGTAGATATTCTGGACGCCTATGCCGATGCCGGCAGCAAAGCTGAATCGTGATTTGCTGATCGGGAAATCGTAGCAGAGATAGGCATTGAAGCCGCGACCGATCCCTTTCATCTTGATGCTGTCGGGTGTGTTTTCCCAGTTGTTGTAGGTGAACTGCACCATGAGAAAATCCCTTGAAGGTTTTTGTATATCACTGACAACTTCCGGGGCTGCTTCCTGGGCAAACAGGAATGATGTGGGGATGATCATAAAGGCCAGCATGGCCAGGCAATGCTTCATAGATAACAATTAGAGCGCAAATATAATGTCTGTGGCAGGGATATTTTGTTAAAATACAGGCGATATCGTTCCGGCGACAGGGGCGTTTGCGCAGTCAGGCATTTTGTTTTCTCAGGTATTTGGTAAGGATCACGATGGTCTGGCCTTCTATTCTTCCTTCAATTTGTTCTGTATTGTCGGGTACGAGGCGGATGTTCTTTACCACCGTACCCATGCGGGCATTCAGTGTGGAGCCTTTTACATCAAGGGATTTGGTGAGCACCACCGTATCGCCGTTCCGGAGGATGTTGCCGTTGCTGTCTTTATGCAAATCTACGGCGCCATCGCTTTCATGATCGCCGGTGGCTTTGGCCCAGGCAAGCGTTTCGTCGCCCAGATAGAGCATGTCCAGATTGTCGGCAGCCCAGCTTTCCTGCTTCAGGCGGTTGAGCATACGCCAGGCCACGACCTGTACGGCGGGTACTTCGCTCCACATGGATTCGGAAAGGCAGTGCCAGTGATTGCTGTCCGGCTCTTCCTGTTTTTCAATCTGAGCCAGGCATTTCCTGCAGACCAAAATGGCATTCCCCGTAATATTATCGGCTACGGGTGGTACATCATACGCGCTCAGTTCATGTTCCGATCCGCACAGTTCGCATTTGTTGCCGCTTCTGTTCCGGAGTTGTGCTTCAGTGTTCATTATAACAGGCTGTTTGATAAACGCCTGCAAAGGTATCAACCTTGCTCCAATATCCGCTTAAGATTTTGCAGTGTTTGTGTTTGAGCTTCTTCGATCATCTTCGTGCTGAAGAAATAAGATATCAGGTTGAGCGGATATGGGCTTTCACTGTAGAATTCACTGGTCACCCGGGTCTGTGTTTCCGAAACAGGGGTGAAGATATAGGCTGCTTTGGCATTCCCTTCAAACGGCTTTATAAAGCGAAGTTCCACATCCATCCGGTCCCCGGTCAATGCGGTGATCTCCTGCTCGCCGGCGCCTCCCTTGTCGCTGTCCCAATGCTGCACAGCGCCGACAGTGCCGTCGGTACCCGTGATTTCAGGTACAAGCTCCGGATCTTCCATGACCCATACGCTGTAATTTCTCTGGTTGTCGAGTATGCGCACGTAATCAAAAACAGCCTGCCGGGGCCGGTTGATGGTTTCGGACACAGTTACGGTGCAGGTTTTTGGTACAAACAGCGCTATAATGAATGGTAACGCAATGATGATCAGGATTACGATCAGGATTCTTTTCAGGATTTTCATATTGTATTGATTTGCGCAATAATTAAATACAGGTTAATACTTATTACGCAAAGATATGATTCATGTTTTAACATATGTGAGGTAAAATTGACAAAATTGCGGGGCATATGCGACAAACGTAAAGACGCGATTTGGGAGATACGGTTTGGGAGACGCGATGCATCGCGTCTCTACAGGGGGCTGTATCAGAACAGGAGTCCGTTTACCTGCGGGCCGGGGATCGTGAGTCCGGTATCGCAATGTTTATTTAACTGCTCAATGAAATACCTGATCAGCTCCGGTGAATGCAGCTCTTCGTGCTGATGCATAAAGAAGTAGCAATGTTCCAGTCCTGCATCTGCCCAGCCGGCAATGCGGTTTACCCAGTCGTCTATCCGGCTGTAGTCAGTAGGATGGAGCGAGTTGCCTACAAACCGGATGAAACATGAAGGGATGCTGAGGTGCATATGCACACAATCGCGTCGTCCGGCGGCATCGGAGATGACTGTGCCGCGGCGATGCTCCCTCAGGAACGCATATAGCTCCTGGTGGTAACCGCCGGTATAAAAATCTTCGTGCCGCAATTCCAGGAATAATTCCAGATCATCCGGCAGCCCGGCTATAAATGTGCGGATCACATCCAGTTCTTTCAATCCCATTTGCGGATGCGGCATCAGGAATACCGGCCCCAGGTTGTCGCCAAAGGCGTCAATGACGGAAAGAAAGGCGTCCACTTCCGCCTGTGTATGACGGAGCCTTTTATCGTGTGTTATGGTCTGTGTGAATTTGGGGCAGAACAGAAAATCCTCCGGCGCCTGGCTGCGCCATTTCCGGACCTGCTCTGCGGAGTGCAGGCTGTAATAAAACCCGTTGAACTCAATCGTATTGAACATCCGGGCGTATGCATGGAGGAAGTCTTTTTCTTTGGTGCCCGGCGGGTATAGTTTCCCGACCCAGTCCTTCCTTCCCCATTTGGCACAGCCGACATGAAATTTCGTTTTCTTTTTTTGCCTGCTTGCTTTTAATATTTCTGTAGTAACGGCCGGATCGGGCGGCAGCGTAAAATCTATATGATTCAATACATCGGCGGGTACTTTTCCAAATTCCATATGCTCACGGCAGAATGACAGACAAGATTAGACGACAGTTCCGGCATCATGCCAGGCAATCAACAGAACAAAGGTATGTTACAACACAACGTGTACCAACACCGGATGACTCTTAGCGGAACAAAGTAACATTACCCTGATAGCGCACGGAATGCCCGTTGCGGAATGTGCCTTCCAGCAGATATACATACACGTCCTGCGGCTGATCTGCATTGTTGAATTTTCCGTCCCAGCCTCTGCCGCCGGTGTTGGTGGTTTCGAAGATGAGTTGTCCCCAACGGTTAAATATCTGCATCCGGAATTGTGTTAGTCCGGCAGACAGGAGATCGCGGGGGAAGAAATAATCATTGACGCCGTCTCCATTGGGGGAGAATGCATTGGGCACGCCGATATGGCAATAAGGCCGGATGAGGAGCGAATCGGTAGTGGTACAGCCGTGTGCGGATAACTCCAGCCAGTACGTTCCGGCTGTTGCTGCAAGTATATTGCTGCCGGTGGCGCCGGTGCTCCACCTCCTTGCGGCGCCCGGCGGCTCAGGCTGACGATTATATAATGTGATGGCCTGCTCGCCCGGGCAAAGGCTGGTGTCTTCGCCAAGATCCACTTCGGGAAAGGGGAAAACCTGAATAAGATGTGTGTAGGAAGTATCAGGGCAATAAGGGTATTTGGCAGTCAGGACAACGGAATATGTGCCCGGTTGGTCGAATGCATGCTGTATCGTTTCTGCGGAAAGATACAGGGTGGGGCCGGTGCCGAAATGCCAAAGCAGGCTGTCGGCGCCCGAACGGGAGAAGGGCGTAAACCTTACCTGGCCGCCTGCGCAGAGGCTGTCCATATCTGCTGTGAAATACACGAACGGTATGGAGTCCACGCGGATATCTTTACTTACCGTATCGCCGCAGGGAATGGATATGAGCTGCACGGTATAAGTGCCGGGTGCGGTGTACACATGGACAGGCTCCCTTTCTTCCGAAGTGGCGCCGTCGCCGAAGAGCCAGCGCTGTCCCGGGGTACTGGTGTCCATATTCCGGAATGGTGCAGGCTCATTCATGCACACGCCGTCTGGCGCCAGGATTTCAGGCAGCGGCACTATGGCCACACGTATAGAATCATAAGCCGGGCAAATGCTGCCATCTTTCTGCCTCAGCCGGATCCGGTAAGTGCGTGAAACAGTGTCCCATGCCAGCGGGTTGTGTATCGCAGGATCGCTGAGTCCATCTATTGGTGTCCATTCATAACTGAAGTCTGCCGGATTGCGTCCGTTCAGATCCAGGCTGAGCTGAAGGGTATCCTTCCGGCATTTCACCAGGTCGGGACCGGCATCGAAAGGTGGGCCCGGATCTACCCTTACAGTAAATGTATCTCTGTCGCGGCAGTAGATATCCGGCAGATCGAGGCGCTGTACGATGTAGCTGGTGGTTATGGCCGGGGTGACCAGCGGATCCGTGCACAAGGTGCAGCTTAATGATCCGGGGTCGCCCTGCCATACGGACCACTCAAACCGGTTTCCTGCGCCGGCATGCAGGCGTGTGCTTTCTCCCGTGCATACCACGGTGTCGCCGGTGATATGCGTAACGACAGATACATGCACGGGCAGAGTAAATGTATTGGGCGTCATAATGCCGGGCGGCAGGCAAAGGCTGTCGGTGACGGTGATGTGTATAAAATGCCATCCGGTATCCCCGATGCCGGGGCTCCATTCCAGGCAGCCGCGGATACTGTCGGTCATAATGCCGGTATAATTAATCGTGGCTCCCGGCGCTGTGATGCTGCTGTTGTCTTTTATGACGAGCTGTGCGTTGCTGTAGGGCGCTTTAAAGCTGAAGCATGTTTTAAAAGTGTTCCCCACACAGGTATATACGCCTTGTTCAAGTGACCGGCCGCCTGTGATCCCGGCGGTATCCAGCGTATATCCGGGCGGCGGCTGATTGCAGGGCATTACCACGATCTGGATATCCCGCATCACGGCGCTGATCAGCTTCCCGTGCCGGTATTCGCGCACCAGGACGGTGATCACTGCATTTTGAACAATATCAGGAATAAAGGAAAGCTGGCCTGTCAAAGGGCTGATCTGAAAAGTATTCCCCGTCGAGAATGGGTTGTCAACCAGGTTAAAGGCCGGACTGGTGAAGTCAAGCGGCCGGGGTATCAACGGGCAGGCCATCCCGGATGTTTGCGGCATTACGATCGAGAAAGCCATAGAATCCCCATCCCTGTCCCACGCGCCGTTGCTGTAATTGAACAATGTATTGACGCAGACATAAGGAACCGGCCCGACGGTAAAAGCGGGAGAAGAATTATCCTGGACGTCTTCGTTATTGATGATCGCCTCGAGATACATCGGGGGCATGGCTGAAGTTTCGATATTGGTGGCTGCAATATTCCTGCCCCATTCCTGCACGCCAAAAACCCATTTGCTGCACCGGGAGGGCATGGTAAAATCGGCTTCGAACCACCATTCTTCGAATCCCATCAGCGTACCTCCCCGGCAATTGGTAGGAAAACCGGGGCATCCGGGGTTTACTACAGAGCCGTTCTTTCTGCCGTCCGGCAAGGTGTCCAGCAACTGAAGCCCGACTGAAAAAACAACACCATTACAGGTATTGGTGGCGCATAACGCCACCATGTCCGGTGCGGCTACTCCCGCACAATCACGATAGAATTTATAGGTAAACCGATAGGTGGAGTCTCTGATATGCCGGAAAGTAATTTCCCCACCGGCAGCGTGTGATGCCCGCGCCGATACGGAAGGGAAAAAAGCGCCCCATAATACAAGCAATATGAGGGCGCCGGACCTTAGTAAGTTTATTTGCATGTTGTCAATCTCATCTGATCAATAACAGATCTCCTTTAAAATATTTTTCGATCCGGCGGCTTCCGGCTTTCAGGCTGAGGTGGTACATATAGGTGCCTGTTTCCGCGATCATTCCGTTATGCAGACCATCCCATCCTTCGCCTGCAACGGTTGTGGAATAAACCAGCGCCCCCCAGCGGTTATAGATATCCATGCGGTATTCCGATACCGGGCAGTCTGTACTGATCAAGGCTTTGAAGATATCATTCCTGCCGTCCCCGTTCGGGGTAAAAGCATTCGGTAAAAATATAGAGCAGTCGCAGATCTCGATGCTGATATGAACCGTATCTGATCCCTGGCATTCAGCCAGGCGGACATCAACCCAATAAGTACCGGAGTCCCGGGCTGTAAATGTGGATCCGGTACTGCCATCCTGCCACAGGAAGCCGGCGTCTTCAGGGCCGCGGGCTTCAAGGGTAATATTTACGGACTGATCGTTACATAATTCGTGGTCGCTGCCGAGATCCTGCTCCAGGTCTGTAAAGCGGATATGGACAGAATCGGATGATACGCAACCGTTGATATCAGCCTCCACAATGTACAGACCCGGCTGATCTACTACGAGGCTGTCTGCCGTACGATTGTTTTGCCAGCGTAATGAAGCGCCCTCCACACCGGCCCTGAGTATGATGCTTTGTCCGGTACACAGGATCGTATCGGGGCCGAGGTCGGGTATGGTGTATTTCTGAAATTCAAAAGTATCGTACACATATGCGCAGGCTGATTCGAGGAAGTAACGCAGCACATAAGTACCTGTTTCATGTACGATGCGGGAGTGCCCTTCCAGGGTGTCGAGCCACTGGTAATGCAGCCCGGCGGTATCCGCGGCAATAAGCAGGGCGCTGTCTGTAGCACATATTTTTTGGTAAGAAGTGAGTGTATCCGTTTCTATAACGGGTACGGTATTGCTGAATTGCTTGGCGTAGGCATTTCCTGCAAACGGCAATATGACCGGTAATATTTGTATCCAGGCGTTAGGGCCGAAAACGTCCGGCGCATGAATAATGCCGTAGCCTCCGGATGCGCCTCCGGAGAAGAAGTAAATTTTTCCGTCCGGCCCGAGCTTCAGATCACCGTTTGCAGTATGCGCGAATACAGAAGGCGGAGATGTGGAGAGATCGATCTGCGCTCCTGCAATGTATAATATCTGGCTATTGGGTGAGAAAGCCGCCCAGAATCCTGCCGTCCAGGCATGAAATAGCACATTGCCAATGATACCCGTAGCAGCGTCAAAATCGTGTATCGGGGTATTGCTCCCTCCTGTTCCGTTCTGGACAATGACCAGTTTTTCCCGGTCGGGAGAAGGCAAGATGATGCCGCAATAATCAACGCTGGTAGGTACTGATCCGGTGCGTGACAGTACCGGCTGTGGATCCAATCCGCGGGGTGTGATACGCCAGCTTTTAAACATCGCAGAATCCTGGTCATGTGCGATCAGCCAATTGTAACAACCATCACCTACGACACCTGCTATCTTCTCCTGCAAATTGGTATCAAGCAGGTTGCCTTTGGAAATAACGTCTCCCCGCCCGTTATTCAGCCGCATGTCTATAATGCTGTAATAGAGCCGGCCATACAGGGCGGGGTCTTCGTATGACATCTCAAGTTTGGTGACTGAGAAAATATAGTATTGAGAAGGACTGCCGGGTATAGGTATAATAGCTGCGCCGTAGGAGCTGCTGGATGTAACCGGATCCGTGCGCCTGAGGCCGGTGAGCACCGTTCCGTTGGGCATGGCGCTTCCCGTGTGATCCCAGACGGTGGTGCCGTCTGTATAAAAAAGCAGGTTTCCGGCGGGATCCGAAACCGAAGCTGCGGCTTCTCGCGTTTTCATGGAACTGGTGATGCTGACCGGGGCGCCGGATGAGAAGTGGATCCCTGTCCGTTCTCCGAAAACCCAGTTGTTGTTTTCTTTCTTCAGATAATCTTGTCCCTGAACGGGAGCAGCCGGATATCCAGCTGCCCACAACGTCAGGAAACAGAAAATAGCTGAACGCCACCAGTCATATGACAGGGTTTGTTTCATTGGTGATTGTTAGGTACTAAAATTAATTTATTATTTCCAGCTTCCGGCTTACCGGGCCGTTCGCTGTTTCTATCTGCACCGTATAAATGCCGGTAGCAAAACCATTCAGATCCAGGCTGATCTCCTGCAATCCGTTTGCGTTATATTCAAGCATGGTGGCGCCCATGATGCTGACAACCCGTACCATTCCTACAGGTGTGGCAGATCTGACAGACACCTGGTTGGTTGCCGGATTGGGGTACAGGGAGATGCCCGATGTGTTTCCGGACAGATCGCTGATGCCTACGGGTATTTCCACATGATAGCAGGCGGAAGTATCCGTACAGCCCTTTTGGGTAATCAGCAGCTTGTAGTCGCCTGTGTTGTCGGGAGTAAATGACTGTCCGTCAGCATTGGGTACCGGCTGGCCTGTGCTGCAGTCGATCCATTTGTAGCCGGCGCCGGCCTGCGTTGCCGTGAGTGTGATATTGTTGGCGGTTACCGAAGTATCAACCGAGCATTCCAGGGTGAATATCCAGTAATCATGGTCGCCCCGGCAATCATCTGTTTTATCGGCAGAGTTGGCAGCAGAGGACATGCCACTAACCACAAAGTCGCCATTGGCAATCTGGTACAGGTGCAGAGCCGCTTCACCCCTTGTTTCATTAGACCCTCCATATCTTTTTTCCCATTCGATATTCCCGGTCTTATCCAGCTTTACCAGCCAGTAGTCGCTGAATCCCTTCAGCGTAT
>JBEBVQ010000041.1:0-11522 GCA_040392625.1 Taibaiella soli
CCGGCCCTGTTTATTTCGGAGCGGCGATCTGTTTTCTTTTTGTCCTGGGGATGATCGTTATCCGCAACCCTGTAAAATGGTGGCTGCTTGGCGCCAGTGTACTGGCCGCGATCCTTTCCTGCGGCAAGCATATCCCGGGCTTCAACTACTGGTTTTTCGATAATATCCCTTTCTACAATGCATTCCGTACGCCCTCAATGGCGCTGGTGATCCCGCAGCTTATTTTCCCTATGGTAGGTATCTGGGGGCTGACCGAAGTGTTGAAAAAAGATGCAGACAGGGAGCGGCTATGGCAGCAACTGAAAATCGCTGCCGGCGTTACTGCGGGGCTTTGCATCTTACTGGCGCTCGGCAGCAACCTGTTCTTTGACTTCACCAATCCGGAGAAAGATCAGCAGTATCAGCAAATACTGAAATTCCTGAAAGAAGACCGGGCCGGCCTCGCCATGAAAAGCAGCTTCAGGAGCGCTCTTTTTATTCTCGCAGCAGCAGGCATCCTGTGGGCATACCTGAAGGACAAGGTGAAGCTCAACACATTTATTGCCGTGCTTGCCTTAATTCTTGCTGCTGACCTGATACCGGTATCTGCCAACTACCTCGGTGAAAAACACTATGAGGAAGAATCGGATTTTAAAGCTACGGTATTCCGTCCGCGCCCTGTGGACGAGCAGATCATGCAGGACCCGGATCCATATTACCGCGTACTGGATCTTACCCGCAATACATACAACGACGCCATCCAGGCGTATTTCCACAAATGCGTCGGCGGCTACTCCCCGGCCAAGCTGGAGAAATACCAGGACCTGATCGATATCCATATGAGCCGCCAGTTCAACCGGGAAGTGCTGAACATGCTCAACACCAAGTATATTATTTTCCCCGGCGGCGCCAACGGACAACCGGCAGTACAGCGCATGCCGGAACCTTGTGGTAATGCCTGGTTTGTGGAAGAAGTAAAATGGGCGGCAAATGCCGATGAAGAAATACTGTCGCTCACTGCGCCGGCATTAGGCGCTGCGGATACGGGAACCCTGCCGCCTGACAGCTTCGACCCGAAAAAGACGGTAGTGATACGGGAGCCCTGGAGGAAAGAGTTGGAAGGGTATCAATTCGGTAAAGACAGTAATGCAGCCGTAACGCTGACCAAATACGGCCTTAACGATCTCGCTTTTACTTCCGTTAACGCCCGCGACGGACTGGCTGTATTTTCCGATATTTATTATGCCGACGGATGGAAAGCCTATGTTGATGGGAAAGAAACGCCAATCCTGCGTGCCAACTATGTCCTGCGCGCCATAAAAATACCGGCCGGCACACACGAAATAAAATTCGTCTTCCATCCCGACAGCTATTACACCGGCAACCGGATCGCGCTGTTCAGCAGCCTGCTGTTGATCGGCTTGTGCGTCACTGTGGTGGTCATGGCATTCAGAAAAGAGAAAACGGTAGAAACACCCAAACGCTGATGAACAAGATCGTATCCAACCTGGCACGGCGCATATTCGGACTGAGAGCAGATCTCAGCATCGGATTTTATCTTACTGATTTTATGTTCAGAAAGATATTGCGGCACAACCCGGGCGTGAAATGGGCGATCCATCATACCAGTACGATCCGCTGCCCCGAACGGATCAAACGGGGGAAAGGCGTCTATCCCGGCGATTCTCCCGGGGTATATATCAATGCCTGCAACGGTGTGGAGATCGGTGATTATACGAATCTCGGCCCGAATGTGGGCATTATTTCAGCCAACCATGACGTCATCAATAATGATATACATGTGTCCGCCGCTCCTGTCATTATCGGCAAGCATTGCTGGCTGGGCATGGGCGCGGTTGTATTACCGGGTGTTCAACTGGGTGATTTCACCATTGCCGGCGCCGGCGCCGTTATTACAAAGAGCTTTCCCGATGGATATTGTGTGCTCGGCGGTAATCCTGCACGGGTCATCAAAACACTGGATCAGGCTGCCTGCAAGGCTTTTGCTGACAGCAAAGCATAACACAGACCAAAACAACCCGCACCCCCTGCGTAATTTTTTTTACCAACATCTCCATGCCGGGCGAGGAGAATGCAGTACTTTCGTTTTTGTGAAAATGATACCAGCGTATGTCTATTACAACAGAATCCCTGCACCGCGTTACCCGGTTTTTTGAGTCATATGCACATGCACTCGAAAATGCCGACACAAAAAAAATGGCATTTCATTATGCGCTGCCCTGCACGTTTATGGATGATGAAGGCTGTGTGGTATTTACGGATGCCAGCAAGCTGGAAGGTCTGTTTAATCAGGGGATCAGCTTCTTCCGGCATCATGGCATTGCCAACGCACGCCCGGAAATATGGAGTAAACGCCAGTGGACGGAACACATCATCAAAACAAAAGTCAACTGGCGCTATTACGATAAGGACAACCGGTTTCTTTACACCTGCGATTATTATTACCTGCTTCGGTTTGATAAGCACGGCGCCTGGAAGATCCAGGTATCCACATCGGTGAATGAAAAGGAGCGGATGAATGAGTGGCTGAAAAAGAATGATGAATTATGAGTGATGAATTATGAGTTTGTCGCCCATAATTCATCGTTCATAATTCATCACTTATCATTCCTTAATTACTCTTCTTCGTCGAACTGCAGCACATCCTTGCTGGCCATCAACAGTTCAAATTCCTCTTTGGAACCTACGATAATGTCATCAAATTCACGCATACCCGTTCCTGCAGGGATCAGGTTGCCCGTGATCACATTTTCCTTCAGGCCGATAAGGCTGTCTGATTTACCATTGATGGAAGCCTGCGACAGTACTTTGGTCGTTTCCTGGAAGGACGCGGCAGAGATCCAGCTACGTGTACCCAGCGAAGCTTTGGTAATACCCAGCAGCAGCGGCGCGGAAGTAGCTGGCGCGGCATCCCGGTATTGTACCAGTGTCTTATCAGAACGGCGCAGCAGACTATTCTCTTCACGTACCTCACGCAGCGTCACGATCTGCCCCGGGTGGAGTTTCTCACTTTCACCGGCATCGGTAATGATCTTTTTATCGTAGATCCAGTCGTTCTCTACCATGAATTCAAACTTATCTACCGTATCATCCTCAAGGAATTTGGTATCTCCCGGATCAATGATGGTAACCTTGCGCATCATCTGGCGGACGATCACTTCAATATGCTTGTCGTTGATCTTCACACCCTGCAGGCGATATACTTCCTGAATTTCATTTACCAGATATTCCTGAACGGCGAAAGGCCCTTTGATGGCGAGGATATCGCTCGGGGTAGTAGCGCCGTCTGAAAGAGACGTTCCGGCTTTTACAAAGTCACCGTCCTGCACCATGATGTGGCGGGTCAGCGGCACCAGGTATTTTTTCACCAGGCCGTCACGGCTTTCCACGATGATCTCACGGTTGCCGCGCTTCACATTACCAAAGCTCACTACGCCGTCGATTTCTGAAACGACTGCCGGGTTGCTGGGGTTACGCGCTTCGAAAAGCTCTGTGACACGGGGAAGACCACCGGTGATATCCCGGCTCCGTCCCATGACACGCGGTATTTTCACCAGCACCTGTCCGTTATGTACCGTCTCGCTGTTGTCAACAACGATATGCGAGCCAACAGGCAGGTTGTATGATTTAGTTTCCTTGCCATCTACAATGAGTACAGGGATCTTGGTTTTGTCTTTGGTTTCAATAACCACTTTCTCACGGTGACCGGTCTGTTCGTCCGCTTCTTCACGGTAAGTAACACCTTCGATAATATTTTCGAACCGGATGCTACCGCTTACTTCAGAAATGATCACGGCATTGAACGGATCCCAGGTACAGATCACATCTCCTTTGGAAACCTTCTGACCGTTGGTCACCTTCAATATAGAACTATACGGAATATTATTGGTTGACAGGAGGCGGTCATTAGCCACATCCACGATCCGGACTTCACCCGTACGACCGATCACAATATTTTGTTCGTCGCCTTCATCATTGACATACTTCGTAGTACGGAGGCCGTCAAACTGGATGGTACCGTCGAAGCGGGCCGTAAGCTGGCTTTCAATAGCCGATGATCCGGCAACACCGCCCACGTGGAATGTACGGAGCGTAAGCTGCGTACCCGGCTCACCGATAGACTGGGCTGCAATAATCCCAACAGCGTCGCCTTTCTGGGCTTTGTAGCCGGTTGCCAGGTTTTTACCATAACAGCGTGCGCACACACCCTGACGACTTTCGCAGGTCAGCACGGAGCGTATCTCTACGGTATCCAAAGCGCTGTCCTCGATACGCCTGGCCACGTCTTCAGTGATCTCCTCGCCTGCCGGGAGGATCAATTCATCGCTGATCGGATCATATATATCATGCAGGGATGTACGGCCAAGGATACGGTCGTATAACGGTTCTACGATATCCTCGTTATCTTTCAATGCAGAGATCGCAATACCCCGCAGCGTTTCGCAGTCCTCTTCCTTGATCACAACATCCTGTGCCACATCCACCAGACGGCGGGTCAGATAACCGGCATCTGCTGTTTTCAGGGCGGTATCCGCAAGACCTTTACGCGCACCGTGCGTTGAGATAAAGTATTCAAGTACGTTCAGGCCATCCTTGAAGTTGGACAGGATCGGGTTTTCGATAATTTCCGAACCCGAAGAGCCGGAGCGGCGCGGCTTGGCCATCAGTCCCCTGAGACCGGCAAGCTGCTTCACCTGCTGCTTGCTGCCACGCGCACCGGAATCCAGCATCATGTAAACGGAATTGAATCCCTGTTTGTCATTTGCCATTTCCCGGATCAGCGTTTCCGTAACGCGGGTATCCACACGGCTCCAGATATCAATGATCTGGTTGTAACGTTCGTTGTTGGTGATCAGCCCCATATTATAGTTGTCCCAAACCTCGTCCACTTCTGCCTGCGCACTTTGGATCAGCTCTTCTTTAACTTCGGGGATGGTCAGGTCTTTGATGTTGAACGAAAGACCGCCTCTGAATGCCGTACGGAATCCTAATGTCTTAATATCATCCAGGAATTGTACCGTTTGCGGAATACCTGTATTTTTCAGGATCTGGCCGATGATCTCACGCAAAGACTTTTTAGTCAGCAGCGCGTTCACAAAGCCGTTATCCTTAGGTACGAACTGGTTAAAGATCACCCGTCCTACCGTTGTTTCGAGCAGTTGGTTTTCGAGTTTACCCTCACTGTTCCGGACGTCCACCTTCACCTTGATCCATGCATGGAGATCGGCGCGTCCTTCATTATGGGCAATCAATACCTCTTCAGGGCTGTAGAATGCCTTGCCTTCACCTTTGACGATTTCACCGTCAGCAGACTTCTTCCCTTTGGAAATATAGTACAGCCCGAGTACCATGTCCTGGGAAGGAAGGGTGATCGGTGTACCGTTCTGCGGGTTCAGGATATTGTGTGAAGCCAGCATCAGCAGTTGCGCTTCCAGTATGGCGGCATGGCTCAGCGGCACGTGTACGGCCATCTGGTCACCGTCAAAGTCGGCGTTGAACGCAGAACAGACCAGCGGGTGGAGTTGTATCGCCTTACCTTCTATCAGTCGCGGCTGGAAGGCCTGTATGGAAAGCCGGTGCAGCGTCGGGGCACGGTTAAGGAGCACCGGATGGCCTTTCAGCACATTTTCCAGGATATCCCAGACCACGGCTTCCTTGCGCTCCACCAGCTTCTTCGCGCTCTTAACTGTTTTTACGATACCTCTTTCTATCAGCTTCCGGATAATGAACGGCTTGAAGAGCTCAGCCGCCATGTCTTTCGGCAGACCGCATTCGTGCAGCTTCATTTCAGGGCCAACCACGATAACGGAACGTCCGGAATAATCCACACGCTTACCGAGCAGGTTTTGACGGAAACGTCCCTGCTTCCCTTTCAGCACATCCGAAAGTGATTTCAGCGCACGCCCGCCTTCTGCCTTAACGGCATTGGATTTACGGCTGTTATCGAAGAGCGAATCCACAGCTTCCTGCAGCATACGTTTTTCGTTCCTCAGGATCACCTCGGGCGCCTTGATCTCGATAAGCCGCTTCAGGCGGTTATTACGGATGATCACACGACGGTAAAGATCATTCAGATCAGAAGAGGCAAAACGGCCGCCGTCCAGTGGCACAAGCGGGCGAAGCTCCGGCGGGATCACCGGCACGTACTGCATCACCATCCATTCGAGGCGGTTCTCCACACGTGTATTTGCGCTCCGGAATGCTTCCACAACACTCAGCCGCTTCAGGGCTTCCTGCTTCCGCTGCTGGGATGTTTCGTTGGCAGCGGCATTACGCAGATCGTACGACAACTGATCCAGGTCTATCCTTGAGAGCATTGCGTGTACCGCATCAGCCCCCATCTTGGCGATAAACTTATTCGGATCCTCATCGGGGAGGTATTGATTCTCTTTGGAAATTGTTTCCTGGATTTCCAGGTATTCATCTTCCGTCAGCAACTGAAGCTCGGTCTTTTCGCTATCGCGCAGGTTCAGCTTCTGGCGGATCAGATCATCTGCTTCCCCACCCTGTACCACAACATAACGTTCGTAATACACGATGCTCTCCATCTTCTTGGAAGAGGTGCCCAGCAGGTAACCGATCTTGTTCGGCAGGCTCTTGAAATACCAGATATGCACGATCGGAACCACCAGCTTGATATGGCCCATGCGCTCACGGCGTACTTTTTTCTCGGTCACTTCCACACCGCAGCGGTCGCATACGATCCCTTTATAGCGGATACGCTTGTATTTACCGCAATAACATTCGTAATCCTTAACAGGACCGAATATTTTCTCGCAGAACAGGCCATCCCGTTCCGGCTTGTACGTACGGTAGTTGATCGTTTCGGGCTTCAGCACTTCTCCGTATGAACGATCCAGGATCGTATCGGGAGATGCCAGGCTGATCGTGATCTTATTAAAACCAGCTTTGGGACGGTTTTCCTTCTTTATTGCCATTTTAACAGTCTTTAGTATTTAGTATCAAGTATTTAGTAACAGGCTATAATGTGCTAATCAGTTTATAAAGCATCTTCTGAATTTCAGAAATCTGACTTGCTACTCTTCTTACTCAAACTTCAGCTCTAATCCGAGTCCTCTCAATTCATTCACCAATACATTGAATGACTCAGGTATTCCTGGTTTGGGTACATTGTCGCCTTTTACGATCGCTTCATAAGTTTTGGCACGACCCATGATATCATCCGATTTCAGGGTCAGCAGTTCCTGCAGGATGTTTGCAGCGCCGTATGCTTCGAGCGCCCACACTTCCATTTCACCGAAACGCTGGCCGCCGAACTGCGCCTTACCACCCAGCGGCTGCTGCGTAATGAGACTGTACGGCCCGATAGAACGAGCGTGCATTTTATCATCCACCATGTGGTGCAGCTTGATCATATAAATGATCCCTACCGTAGCTTTCTGGTGGAAGCGTTCGCCGGTTTCACCGTCATAGAGGTAGGTATGCCCGAATTCAGGCAACCCGGCTTCTGTAATAAAATCTTCGATCTCGCTCGGGTCAGCGCCGTCAAAAATGGGCGTGGCAAATTTCAGTCCCATTTTTTCACCGGCCCAGCCGAGTACGGTTTCGTATATCTGACCCAGGTTCATACGGGAAGGTACACCCAGCGGGTTCAGCACGATATCAACAGGTGTACCGTCTTCGAGGAACGGCATATCTTCTTCCCGTACGATACGGGCTACAATGCCTTTGTTTCCGTGACGGCCGGCCATTTTATCACCCACCTTCAGCTTACGCTTGCTGGCCAGGTAAACTTTCGCCAGCTTCAGCACGCCTGCCGGCAGCTCGTCGCCGATGCTCAGATTGAATTTCTCACGCTTGTACCGCCCGAGTTCTTCATTGAACTTGATATTATAATTGTGCAGCAACAGGTTGATCTGCCCGTCAATCTCATCATCGCCTGTCCAGCCCAGCGGATTCACATTCGCGTAATCAACGGAGCTAAGGGTTTTGCTGTTAAATTTGCCGCCTTTGCTGATCACCGGTTCTCCGAAATTATTGGTAATACCGGTTGACACCTTGTCTTTCAGCAGGGTCATCAGCTTTTCGAGGAGCAGCGATTTCAGCGATTCCAGATTTTTTTCGTGCGTAGCTTCGATCCGCTCCAGGGCTGCCTTTTCACGCACTTTGGAGTTTTTGTCTTTCTTCGCCCGCTGGAACAACTGTTTGCTGATCACAATACCTTCCGTACCGCTCGGGGCTTTCAGCGAAGCGTCTTTGGCATCTCCGGCTTTATCGCCGAAGATCGCACGCAGCAGCTTCTCTTCCGGTGTGGGATCGGTTTCCCCCTTAGGCGTGATCTTGCCGATCAATATATCGCCCTCACCGACATGAGCGCCGACGCGGATGATACCGTTCTCATCCAGATCTTTTGTAGCCTCTTCCGAGATGTTTGGGATATCCGGTGTCAGCTCTTCTTCACCCAGCTTGGTATCGCGCACCTCCAGCTCATATTCATCAATATGGATCGAAGTGAACCAGTCGTCGCGAACAACCTTTTCGTTGATCACGATGGCATCCTCGAAGTTATATCCTTTCCAGGGCATGAAGGCAACCCGCAGGTTCCGGCCCAGGGCTATCTCGCCGTCTTTGGTTGCATAGCCCTCGGTCAGGAAGTCGCCGTCCTTCACCTTCTGCCCCTTACGGACGCAGGGACGCAGGGTAATGCTCGTGCTCTGGTTTGTCTTCTTGTATTTGGTAAGCGTGTACACCTTGAGATCATCCTCAAAGGATACCAGCCTGGCTTTATCTGTCCGGTTGTAGCGTACATGAATTTCGTTGGCATCCACATATTCAACCACGCCATTGCCTTCGGCATGGATCTGGATACGTGCATCGCGTGCGGCTTTTCCTTCAAGCCCGGTACCGACAACCGGCACTTCGGGGCGGATCAGCGGCACGGCCTGACGCTGCATGTTTGATCCCATGAGCGCACGGTTGGCATCATCATGCTCCAGGAACGGGATCAGGGATGCCGAAAGGCCCACGATCTGGTTGGGCGCCACATCCATAAACTCTACCTCCTCGCGGTCGAGGATCGGGAAGTCGCCCGTCTGGCGGGATTTTACCTTATCTTCCACAAAGCTCCCCTTCTCATCCATGGCTGCATTTGCCTGGGCGATCTTGGCATCATCTTCTTCTTCGGCGCTGAGGTAATACTGATGCCTCATATCCACCTTTCCGTCCTTAACCTTACGGTAGGGTGTCTCGATGAATCCCATCTCGTTGATCTTCGCATGAACGCAGAGCGTGGAGATCAGCCCGATATTAGGGCCTTCCGGTGTCTCGATGGTGCACAAACGACCATAGTGGCTGTAGTGTACGTCACGGACTTCAAAGCCGGCACGCTCACGGCTCAAGCCGCCCGGCCCGAGTGCAGAGATACGACGCTTGTGCGTGATCTCGGACAGCGGGTTGGTCTGGTCGAGGAACTGAGAAAGCTGAGACGTACCGAAGAATGAATTGATAACGGAAGAAAGCGTACGTGCGTTGATCAGGTCGATTGGCGTGAACACTTCATTATCCCGTACATTCATACGCTCGCGGATGGTACGCGCCATACGCGCAAGCCCCACACCAAACTGAGCAAACAACTGTTCGCCCACCGTACGTACCCGGCGGTTGCTCAGGTGATCGATATCGTCGATCTCAGCCTTACCATTGGTAAGACGCACCAGGTATTTAATAATGGAAATAATATCTTCCTTGCTCAGCACCTTCTTTTCGATGGTGATGTCCAGCCCCAGCTTGCGGTTGATCTTATAGCGACCGACTTCACCCAGGTCATAACGCTTATCGGAGAAGAACAGCTTCTCGATAATACCGCGCGCCGTCTCATCATCCGGAGCATCCGATCCGCGAAGCTGGCGGTAGATATGCTGTACCGCTTCCAGTTCCGAGTTGGAGGTATCTTTATTCAGCGTATTGTAAATGATAGAAAAATCACCGCTCACCTCTTCTTTCTGCAGGAAGATGGTATCAATGCCCATATCGAGGATCATGCTCACATTCTCTTCATCAAGCACATTGTCCCGGTCGAGCACGATCTCGTTACGCTCGATGGAAACTACCTCGCCGGTATCTTCATCCACGAAATCTTCCGTCCAGCTGCGCAGCACACGAGCTGCCAGGCGGCGACCGATATTTGCTTCAAGCGCCTTCTTCTCTACCTTCACCTCATCGGCCATACCGAACAATTCCAGGATGTCCTTATCCGTTTCATAACCGATAGAGCGCAGCAGCGTCGTTACCGGGAATTTCTTTTTACGATCGATGTACGCATACATCACGTTATTGATATCCGTAGCAAATTCCATCCACGCGCCTTTAAAAGGAATCACGCGGGCAGAATAAATTTTTGTTCCGTTAGGATGCACACTCTGGCCGAAAAACACACCGGGAGACCGGTGCAACTGAGATACCACCACACGCTCCGCACCATTGATCACGAATGTACCGCGCGGCGTCATGTAAGGGATGCTGCCCAGGAATACATCCTGCACGATCGTTTCGAAGTCTACGTGCTCCTCATCATTACAGCTCAGGCGAAGCTTGGCTTTCAGCGGCACGGAATACGTAAGTCCGCGCTCCATACATTCGTCGATCGTGTAACGGGGCGGATCTATGAAATAATCCAGGAATTCAAGGACAAAAATGTTCCGGGTATCCGTGATCGGGAAGTTTTCCTGAAACACACGGAACAACCCTTCGTTGTCGCGCTTGTCGGGCGTCGTTTCCAACTGGAAGAAATCCTTGAAAGATTGCAACTGGATAGCAAGCAGATCCGGCGTATCGGCAACATCGTGTATTTTAGCGAAGTTGATACGTCCCGTTGCTGTTCTTTTTTGTGTTGTAGCCATAATATAGTGAGTGTAAAATGCGTCAATAACAACAACAAAAACCCACACCAAAAGGAACTACCTTTCAGTATAGGTCAGATTATTGTTAACAGCTTTTTTGGGTCAATTTTCTTTTTTGCACGTGCTAGCTCCCTGCAAAGGGACGGCAAAGATAATAAAGGCCGTAATAATAAGCAAATTTTATTCCAAAAACGTAATCCTCCCGCCAGACATCCAAAATCCGGCATCCTGTCCTCCCCATAAAAATCCGGATAACCACCTTACTCCGTCCATAACGGATACCAATAACAAGTGGCATTCCGGATTTTTCAACAAATCATACTTATTCCAAAGCAAGCACAATTAGTTGAAAACGAGAACACTACATCATATTCAGTCACTTTTCATACTCATGTGTGGCAAAAAAAACCGCCAAAAGTTTTGTTTTTTCATTCTGTGTAGTATTTTTGCCTTCAAATTAAAAACAAAAGACAATGAAAAAACTTACCCCCCTCGTTATGATCGCCGCATTCGGCGCTTTGATGTTCGGATCTTGTAAAAAAGATTACACTTGCGATTGCAAAAACAGTGATGGTACAGAATCTTTTAAATACGAATATCCCAAAATGAAAAAGAAAGATGCTCAAGCAGCTTGCGATGTTTGGCATAACGCAGCTGCTATTA
>JBEBVQ010000042.1:0-11147 GCA_040392625.1 Taibaiella soli
CTACCAGCACGATCTCAGGGAAGTAAAATTTAATGACTGCGTTCATCCTTATGGCCATGGCGTTGAATTTGGCCCCAAGGCTTTTTCAGAAGCGCGCTGGCGGACGGAACATTCCGTATTTGTAAGGATTATTCGGACCCCAGTTAGTGCCTAAGAATGCCGTATCATTGTAAGGCGTATAGTTGCCATCATCACCGGATTTAAAGGTGACTGTTACAGCAACCATATTGCCCGCAGGTACCGACAGGTTAGCAGGCACTGTGAATTTCGGCAGGACATTACCAGTAATACCTGTGTCCGCCGTTGTCAGATACAGGTCCTGATATATTACGGTCGGGCCACCCTGGATACCGGTTCCTACATTTGCGAAAGAATCATGGAATATAGTGCCGAAACGGATATTACCGCTTGCAAAACCACTTTCCTGAATATTAGAATTTCCGGTGCCGTCACCATAGATAAATGCAAAACGGAGCGTATCTACGGTTGTGCTGTTGTTTATGTTGCGGCTGTAAAAACCGGTTACGCTTACAGAATCCACTGTATAGGCATCGGCTGCCGTAATTCCTATTAAGGTGCCATCCGGTGTTGGATAATTCGCATCAAAATACATGTCATTGTTCAATATCGAAGCCCACGGATGCAGCAACGTAGCGAATGATCCGAATCGTATGGTATCAGCTACCACGCCATTAGGATTATTGGGATCAGTATATGCTGCCAGAATATCCGGCCGGAACCACATATATGGATACACCTGGTTGGATGCAATGTTTTGATTGATTGCGGCAATTGTTTCTACATAGTTATAGATACGGGTGCCACCGGCAGTAGGTTTATGCTGTGCACCATCATTAGACATCGCTGCACGTGCAGGCTGAAAGGTCGCAGTTCCTTCATAAGGAAGAGGCTGCTGCAACTGAGTTGCTGCATCAATGCGCACCATTGAGTGAGATTTGATATTCTGTGCACCAGCCCCGAGTGAGATCACTCCTGCTGTTAGAAGTAAGAATAATTTTTTCATCGGATAATTTTTTCGTTGAATGATTTGCAGTAAAGATAAGTTTCTTTTTAGAAATGGATATAATTTTCGTGCCCGTGAAATAGAATTTAACAGATGGGATACCCATTGCCGGCCGTTGCCTGTAAAATGTATTGTTTATTAATGACTTATATTTTTAAAATTAAAGAACAAAAAAAATATTTGTCGGGTTTATTATGAAGTGTATCAGTTCGGTTTAAGAATGTACTATTTTCAAAAAACTTTTTCCGGTCGCCTGTACCGTTTATTTTTGCAATCGTTTAAACAAGCATATGCTTCCTGATTTTAATGATACCCGGATCGCTTTTCAATACCGTTCCGGCAGGGAATTAAAAAAAGCACATTGGCTTTTTTCCCTGATGGCTTCCCCTGTGCTCACCCGGATCGGACTGGCGCTCACGCAGGCGGCGATAAAATGGAATTTACCGGTCAAAGGGCTGATCAAAAACACGATATTCCGGCAGTTCTGCGGCGGGGAAACCCTGGAAGAAGCAGGGCACATGGCCGAAATGATCGGTGCGTACAAGGTCGGTGTTATTCTTGATTATGCGGTGGAAGGAAAGGAAGACGAAAAAGAATTTGATCGTGCCGTACCCGAATTTATCCGTGCTATCCGTCATGCCGAGCACCGCGAGCATATCCCTTTTATCAGCCTGAAGGTTACGGGCTTCGCCCGGTTTGCGCTCATGGAAAAAGTACATGCCGGTCATCCGCTGACGGAGGCCGAAACTGCGGAATGGCAGCGTGTACGGCAGCGCATCTTCGATATCTGCGGCGCTGCGGCCCAATGCGGGGTAATGGTACTTATTGATGCGGAAGACAGTTGGATACAACAGCCGGTGGATGATATGGCAGATGATATGATGGCGGCATTCAACAAAGAACGGTGCATCGTATTCAATACATTCCAGTTGTACCGGCACGACCGGCTGGCTTTTCTCGAAGCTTCTGCCGGTAAGGCCAAACGCAATGGCTATATCCTCGGCGCCAAGCTGGTGCGGGGCGCTTATATGGAAAAGGAGAGAAAGCGTGCGGCTGAAATGAATTATCCCGATCCGATACAGCCGGACAAAGCCGCATGCGACCGGGACTACGATGCGGCCGTACTCTTCTGTTTACGTCATTTGGAGCATATCTCGCTATTCATCGGTACGCACAACGAACAAAGCTGCATGAAGGCAGTAGTATATATGCAGGAGCACCGGATACCTGCTGATCATGACCGGGTGTACTTTTCGCAATTATTCGGGATGAGTGATAATATTTCTTTCAACCTCGCTCATGCCGGGTATAATGTAGCCAAGTATCTTCCTTATGGCCCGGTAAAGGATGTGATCCCCTATCTGATGCGCCGCGCCCAGGAAAATACTTCGGTCAAAGGACAGACCGGGCGGGAATTGGTATTGATCAGCAGGGAGGTGAAACGGCGTAGGGGCGAATAATCATTCGCCCTCTATCCGGGAACATTGTGTAAGTGGGGCGAATGATTATTCGCCCCTACTCGATGACATATACATCTTCATTGTCCCGTTTCATGCGGTAGCGCTCCCGTGCATATTCTTCCAGCTTTTGCGGATCGGTGCGCAACGCATGATATGCTTTTTCCATTGCCGCAATTTCCTGCTTGAGATAAGCTATGTCGCCTTCTGTTTCCTGGAGCTGGCGCTGGCGTTCACGTTGTGTGAAAAAATCATTCTGGTCGAAAAAAAACATCCATGCAGCGAATGCTATCGCTGTAATCAGATACTTGTTCAGGACGATCCGGAATAATTTCATGTGTTTCGTTTGTTGGTAGGGGCAACCCTTTTGGTTGCTCTATATGATTCGGGCAACCACAAGATTCGGGCAACCACAAGGGTTGCCCCTACGGTTATTTACCAAATTTAAGGGTTTTCCCCGGATACCATCCTGCTGTGCCCAGTTCTTCTTCGATGCGCAGCAACTGGTTGTATTTGGCCATACGGTCTGAGCGGGAGGCGGAGCCTGTCTTGATCTGTCCGCAGTTCAGCGCCACGGCAAGGTCTGCGATCGTGGTATCTTCAGTTTCGCCGGAGCGGTGACTCATGATCGTATTGTAACCGGCATATTGCGCCATAGTCACTGCTTCGGTAGTTTCTGTAAGCGTGCCGATCTGGTTGACCTTTACCAGCAGCCCGTTTCCGGCGCCTTCGGCGATGCCGCGCTCCAGGCGCGTTACATTTGTGACAAACAGGTCGTCGCCGACAAGCTGTACTTTACTGCCCAATGCTTCCGTGAGCTTTTTCCATCCTTTCCAGTCGTCTTCGGCCATGCCGTCTTCAATGCTGACGATCGGGTATTTTTTGCACCATTTGACCCAGTACTCCACGAGTTCATCGCTGGTCATTTTAGCGCCGCCGGATTTATGGAAGACATATCGTTTGCTCTTCTCGTTATACAATTCGCTGTTAGCGGCATCGAGGGCGATGAAGACCTGCTCGCCGGGTTTGTATCCTGCTTTCTCGATAGATTTCAAAACGGTTTCAATAGCTTCTTCATTGCTTTGAATGTCCGGTGCGAAGCCGCCTTCGTCGCCTACGTTTGTAGCGTATCCCTTTTCTTTGAGCACGCTTTTCAACTGGTGAAATATTTCCACGCCCCAGCGCAGCCCTTCGCTGAAAGAAGCAGCGCCTGAAGGAACGATCATGAATTCCTGGAAGTCGATTTTATTATCCGCATGAGCGCCGCCGTTCAGGATGTTCATCATCGGTACCGGCAATGTCTTGGCATTGGCGCCGCCGATATAGCGAAACAGGGAAAGTCCGGTAGCCTGTGCAGCAGCTTTTGCGGCAGCCATGCTCACGGCAAGGATGGCATTGGCGCCGAGCTTGCTTTTATTCGGTGTGCCGTCCAGCTCTATCATGGTGCGGTCGATACCGCGCTGGTCGGTAATATCCCATCCGTAAAGCGCTTCGGCAATGGGTTCGCTGATATTGCCTACGGCTTTGTTTACACTTTTGCCCAGGTAGTTCTTTTTATTACCATCACGTAATTCCACTGCTTCATGTTTTCCGGTGGAAGCGCCTGAAGGAACGGCAGCACGCCCGGTATAGCCATCGCTGGTATGTACATCTGCTTCTACAGTCGGATTGCCCCTGGAGTCCAGTATCTGGCGGGCAACAATATTGGTAATAAAGCTCATTTGTGTATGTTTTGGGCTGTAAAGATAATGTGACATTCGCATATTATTTTTGCCGGAACAAGCATTTGCATATGATCTATCATTTTGTCGTAGGTGACGAAGCCGCCAAACCGTTGCAGGAAGCCATTTTAAGTGAACCATCTCTTGCAGGAGAAGTGGTAGTGCTGCGGGATATTCTGCATGTAGGGCCGTTACAGAAAACGGATGACATGAGCTTCAGCCAGATGAGAAGCGCTTTCTGGCAGGAAGTGGCAGCGCAGGAAAAAATACCGGTCGAAGTAGATGATATGGAGTGCCTGCTGGCCTGCTCCAAAGCTATGTACGATGACGATACGATCCAGGCCTGGTTCTGGATGGCCCCCGGCCCTGCGGATGTCTGCGCCTATTATTGGGTGCTGCCTTATTTATCCAAACATCCCGGCCGGTTTTCGCTGATCAATATGGCCGGCCTGCCTTTCCTGGACGAAAACGGCAAGGTGCATTTCCCTAAAAATATTAGTGAGATCCTTCCCCGTGAACTGGTGAAAGCCCGGCGGCTGGCCCGTCCGGTGACGCCCGGAGAAGTGGAAGTGGATACTGAGGAATGGCGCAGGCTGACGGAAGAAAATGCAGCCATACGTACTCATGAAGGAGGGAAAAAAATCGTTTCGCGCAGTGAAACCTATTACGACAGCCAGCTTACCGGATTTTGTACGCCCCAGTTTCAGAAGGCGTCACGGGTCATCAACCAGGTGCTCACCAAGCAGCATAACCCGACGGGGGATCTTTACCTGGGCCGGCGCTTGCGTCAACTGGTGCAAAACGGCGCCCTGGAAGCAAACGGTGATATCACGAAAGCCCTGAAGGATTTTGAGGTGCGCCTGCCCGGGCAGCCATCAGCCTGACCGATACATCGCGAAAAAATAATGTACTTTTGAACACAGGCCGGTTTTGTGAACTGTCCTTTTCAGCATTTTCCATGTCAGCAACTTATCAGATAAAACTACCTCAGTTCGAAGGCCCTTTCGATCTGCTCCTTTTTTTCATCGAAAGGGATGAACTGGATATCTATAACATTCCGATAGCCAATATTACCAACGATTTCCTGGAATACATTCATGAGCTCGAATCACTGAATATTGAGTTGGCGAGTGAATTCATCCTGTTCGTATCCACGCTGATGCGTATAAAAGCCAGGATGCTTCTCCCCCGCCGTGAAGTGGATGCCGAGGGCAATGAAATAGATCCGCGCCAGGAGCTGGTGGATAAGATCCTTGAATATAAACGTTTTAAAGAGGCCTCTGAGCAGATGGTAAGAATGGAGGCAGAGCGGCTCCTGCATCAGAAGCGGGGGAATATCCGCAAGGAGCTGGAAGCGCTGGGAGAAGAATATGCCGAAGGTACCGAAATACAGACCGTGACCATGTTCAAGCTGATGCAGGCTTTTGAGCGGGTGATGAAGCGGTTTAATGAGCGGATGAACAAGCCGCAGCATGTAGTGGTCAAGTACAATTACAGCATGGAGGGGCAACGGACATTCCTGCTGGAGCATGTGAAAGATCAGTCGCGGGTACCCTTCGAGACTATGTTTGGCACGTGCGAAAACCGGATCCACGCAATTTTCACTTTCCTTGCCCTGCTGGAGTTGGTGCAGCAAAAGTTCCTTACATTATTGATAGGCACTGGCCGGAATAACTTCATCATTGAATGGAATCAGGAGCGGCCGGAAGATGGAGCAGGGCCTCAAATGTTATTAGCCAATTAGCCGATGTACTGATTCGCTAATGTCAATTGCGAGGGGTCATTAGCTAATCAGCTAATTGGCACATCAGCTAATTATTATTCTATCAAATCCACATCCAGTTTTTGTTCCCGGATGTCTCCATTTTCCAGATATACATAATAGCTGTGGTTGTTTTCGTCTATAGATACTGCTTTAACCGGCTGCCCATTCCGGAAGACGATCCCCGATAATTCATCGCAGGCATAACCTGGCGCCTGCAGGCCATCCAGGATGCTTTTGTGATACAGCGGTTTGCGGGATGCTTCTGAATTGTAATGAGGGCAATGACTTGCCGGGATCAGCCCGAGGCCGTTTACGATCGTGAGTTGCTGCGGACGCGAATCAGAATAGCCGCCATTGAACCAGCACAGGGAACCAGCGCTGCCGCCTGCCAGTACAATGCCCCGGTCGTATGCCTTCTTCAGGATCGTGTCAATGCCTTGTGCCTGCCAGATCGCCATCATATTAAGCGTGTTGCCGCCGCCAACGACGATCGCATCCATATCAAGCAGGAATGCTTCAAAACTTTTTTGCTCCGGTGAAGCGTTGATAAATGTTTTCTGCACGTAGGGCCGCATGGGCAGATCGGTGCATAGCCCGTACCAAAATGCAATGTAGTTGGGGCTGTCGCCGGTGGCCGTAGGCAGGAAGCATACTTTGGGATCGGGCTTCCCGGTAAGCGATATAATGTACTTTACAAAAGCCTTATTGACCTGTCCGCCGTAGGCAAATATGGTTTTTACAGGTTCTTGCGGCGCTATTGCAGTCCCCTGCGCCTGAACGGAAAAGGCAGTCAATACAATGACTAAAAATGAAAGCAGCTTTTTCATGCGTCGTTATTTTTTATGTACATTTTTTGGGTTTTACATGGGCAATCACGTAGGATTGCCCCTACATTCATCCCTCAATCCTCACCCCTGAAAGGGCAATCACATAGGATTGCCCCTACGGGATTCTGTTTAATCCCGCCTTTGCCTGCTGGTCTATTGATGATTGGAAATCGTGTCCTTTCATCGCAAGGCATTCCCGGAATGCGGCTCTTGCCTGTGCTATATTCCCCTGTTGTTCATAGATCAGCCCCATCTGCAATGCCGACCGTGCGGCAAAATGTTCTTTCCTGTTTTTTCCGGTTGCAATGGCCTGGCGGTAAGCAGCGAGCGCCAGGCGGTCTTCCCCGGTTTCGTCATAGATCCGCCCCAGCCGGAAGTGATAGCCGGCGCTGTCTGCAGTATTATTGAATGCAGCAGGCGACACCACCCGGAGGGATTGGAGCGCTTCCGCATAATATCCGCCGTCGCATAAAAGTTGTGCTTTGAGGAGCTGAGGATGCGGCCATTTCTTTTCTTCGGCAAATCGTTGCGCCTGTTTGTCGGCATCAGTGAGCCGGCTGCCGGCATTGTTGATCTGTTCCCTGCTTGCTGTTGCTTTTTCTGTATTCCCGTGCAGGTACCAGCTCAGTGCTACCATATGCCAGGCATCCTTGATGTACAGTTTACTCCGGTGATTGGTGATATAGTGCATGAAGTACGGAATACAGGCAGGGTCAAGTTTGTGATATAATGCGATTCCCATTTCATAATCCAAAACAGGATACAATTGGTACCCGGGAATGTCTTGCTCCGCCTGTCGCAGGGTTTGCAGCGCCACATCTGCTTTCCGGTAGTTGAGTGCAATATTTGCCTTTACAAAAGTATTCAGCAGGTTTTGCTGCACCGGGAAACGATTGCTGTTGATGAAATTCCAGACAGACTCTTTACGTGCCTGAAGATAGAATTTGAGGTAACACCAGGCGATGATCGCCTCAGCCTTTAGAAAAGCGTTGGGTTCCGGGTTGGTATTGATATAGTGCAGTATGCGGCTGATCCCTTTGTTGATATCCCCCTTTACGCCGAAGATTGCCGCGAGCCATTTGTGCTCATCGGGGACTGCACCCGCTACCGCTTCGCACAGCCCGTAGAAGACCTGGTTGGGGGCAAATTCCGGGAACAATTTTTTATTCTCCCGGATGAGCATATAGGCTTTGCGGAATGTAAGCGCTGCTTTGAATTGTTCTCCGAAGCGTCCGTATATGATTGCCCATCGGAGATAGATCCCCGCTTTGCAGAGCCGGCTATAGGGGTCGTGCGTATCCGCTTTGTCGAATGCCTGTATCCGCTCTGCGAGATGATCCCGCCGCTGTGCCATATCTGCGGGGTCTCCGTTCAGCAATAGCAGGAAGAAATCTTCATAGTCCGCGATGTAAACCGTCATCAGGTTTTTAGGATCTTCCTTGCGGGCTTGTTGCAGCGCTGCCTTCCCTTTGTCCGTTTGTAAGGCCATGAAATGCATATACGCTGCCGCACAATGCTCCGTATATCGGAAGTGATAGCCGGGGGCGGAGAACACATTTCCCGACAGGAAAAGCCCAAGAAGAAAAAGCATCCGTTTCGGCATGACGGCGTAAAGATAACCATCATCATGATGACGTAGAGACAGGGCATGCCCTATCTCTACGGTTTGGAGAATATTAACGGCAGTGTTTTTTCTTCTGTTCCTCTGCGTATGGTGACCTCGGTGGCATCTCCGGGATTGAAGGCGCCGAGCGCTTCCATATAGGATTGCATCCCGTTGATGGTGTGCGATCCCAGTCCGATGATCACATCGCCGGCCTGTACGCCTGCAGCGGCTGCGGGTTTATTTTCCGAGACGCCATCTACACGTACGCCTCCTTCCTGGAAAGAATAATCCGGTATGATACCGAGCGTCACCTTAAACCGGGTGCGGCCTGTGCTTACCTGCCGGGTGGGTGTGAATGCAGGTTTTGCTTCCTGATCCATCCGCTTTACAATGTTGAAGATATAGCCGCCGATCTGCGCCATGCCGGGATAGTTGAGCAGGTGCGCGTCATCGCCGGGCTTGTGATAATCTTTATGAGTGCCGGTAAAGAAAAAGAGCACCGGTACGCCTGCATGATAGAAAGAGCTGTGGTCGGAAGGCCCGACGCCTGAGCTGTCTGTCCGGATCCTGAAATAATCGTGTTTGCCGATCATATGCCAGGCCGGCGATGTGCCGATCCCTCCTATGGTGAGGGCGTGTGTGCTGTCGTTGAGTCGCCCCACCATGTCCATGTTGATCATATACGCAATACGGTTGCTGTCGAGTTGGAGGTCGCGTACGATCGCTTTGGATCCGAGCAGCCCCATCTCTTCTCCCGAGAAATGAATAAAGAGATAATTATAATTCCGCAGCTTCGATTTTTTGATCTGCGTGGCCAAGTGCAGCAGCAGAGCGCTGCCACTGGCATTGTCGTCGGCGCCGTTGTGTATCTGCCGTTCGCCGCTGTGGAGGCTGCTGCCGTCCAGGCCATAGCCCAGATGGTCGTAATGCGCGCCGATCACGACGGTATAGGGCGCCTGGTTATCAATATATCCTGTAACGTTATGTCCGGTACCTTCGGTTTTGTTGACGGCGGGGTTCAACTCAATATGGATGCCGGTTTGGTTTGCTGCATTGCCGGTATTGTTTACCAGCCTTTGCCAGGCATCATAGTGCAGTATAGCAGCAGGAATATCTGTTTTTTCGTAGTCGGAACGGGTGTTGAAGGCAGGGGGATATTTTGCCTGATAGGAGTCATAAAAGAGTATGCCCTGAGCGCCGAGCTTCGCCGCTTCGCGGGTTTTATCATAAGTATATTTTTCCCAGTCAAAATGCGGGTCTTGTGCTTCGGTTTCGTTTTGATAAAGGGGAACCAGCCAGATACTGCCCTGTTCCATAACATCCGGCAGGACGGCTCCGGTGGCTTTTCCTGAGCCGGTGAAAGCTAATGGGAAGGCATCCTCCGGGATGCGGAGTGTGTTTTCCCCAATGCGGATTTGTGTGGTGGTGTTGATTTCCCTGCCTTTTACAAAATTGAAAGGATGTTTGTACGTTCCCTGATAGGGCAGGATGCGCTCCTGCTTGTACCGCTTTATGATATAATCGGCTGCTTTTCGTTCACCTTCGGATCCGGTAGCCCGCCCTTCCAGTTCGTCGGAGGCCAGGTAGCCGGCATCCTGCTGTAATTGTCGGATGGTTTGTCGTTCGGCTTTGGTTTGTGCATAAACGGGGGATGCTGCTGCAGAGATGAGCAGTACGAAAAGGAATTTTTTGAAACGATACATAAGTGTGTATTGTGAGATGGCAAAGGTACAGTCAACTGCATCAATAAAATACGACAAAGAGTAATGGCAATGTCAAAAAAGGCCACAGATACTGCGGCCTTTTTTGACATACGATATGTAACGGAGGGTTATGCTTCCGGCGTTTCCAAGTCGCCGTTTTCGGTCACTACCATCTGGGGTGACGTGCCGGGTTCTGCTTCGCTGGCGCTGGTAGGCACTACTACTTCTATATTGCTGATGTCTTTAAGCTGGGGCAATTCTGCCGGTGAGTTGATGCCGAGGTAATCCATGAAATTCTTGGATGTGGTATAGACCAGCGGTTTTCCTACGGCTTCTTCATTTCGTCCGGCAATAATGACCAATTCTTTTTCCAATAGTTTTTGTATGGAATAATCGGCGCTGACGCCTCGTATATATTCGATCTCGCTTTTTGTAACCGGTTGCCGGTAAGCGATGATGGCGAGGGTTTCCATAGCCGCGGCAGACAATTTTTTGATGTACTTGTCGCCATTGAGCTGGAGGACTGTTTTATGATAGGCTCTCTTGGTCAGGAACTGGTAGCCGCCACCGATCTCACGCAGTTCGAAGGGGTAATAATCTGCCTCGTATTTTTCACGAACGGCTTCAATGCAGGTGATAATGCGGTCGGCCTCTATGGGTATTTCCAGCGACTGGCCGGTCATTTCCGTGATCTCTATTGCTGTCAGCGGGCGTTCACTGGCGAAGATCAGCGCTTCCACATGCGGCATCAATTGTTCTATATCCATACAATCTCCCTTTTTCTTTTCGATTCTACCCGAAATTAGGACACTTCCGGGAACTGCCGGGAGAAAGAAATGCACAGTTGTGGGTAAAAAATATCGGCTGTGGAGCACCGGCAGTGATCAGTGACTCCGTGTATATGATAATACTGTATGTAGCGGTGAAAATTGCTCTGTTCAAAAAAACTTTTTGAATATTCCCCTGCTTATCTAATTTTGCGCCCGGAAGGATGGCAGAGTGGTCGAATGCGGCGGTCTTGAAAACCGTTGACTGTAACAGGTC
>JBEBVQ010000043.1:0-11111 GCA_040392625.1 Taibaiella soli
TAATTCCCTTCGAGGTTGTTGCGGTTGGATGACAGGAATGCTTTCTGTCCGTCGTGGCTGAGTGTAATAGATGATTCTGCTGAAGTACTGTTGATGGGATAGCCGGGGTTGCGCGCAGGCTCCCATAAAGTATCGCTGATCCGCCTGCTGATGAAGATGTCGGTACCGCCCATGCCGGGGTGTCCGTCGGAGGCAAAGAGTAAGGTCTTGTTATCGGCATGGAGAAAGGGGGCGGTTTCGTTGCCCGGGGTATTGATCTCCGGCCCCAGGTTGCGCGGCGCCTGCCAGAGGCCGCCTTCAAACCGCGACATCCATATATCAGTGCCGCCGTACCCGCCTTCGCGGTCGCTGACGAAGTACAGCTCACGGTTATCGGGCGAGAGGCAGGGCATGCCTTCGTATGCCGGTGTATTGATCGTAGCCCCGAAGCCCTGTGGCGCAGACCAGATACTGTCGGCCGTATAAGCCATGTACAGATCGCAGCTTCCGTTGGCCCACCCGGTGATACTGCGGTTGTCGCAGCGCATGAAGAACAGGTAGTGCTTGTCGGCCGAGATCATGGCTGCGGCTTCCTGCCCCGACGTATTGACCGGATAAGGGAATGGCTGACCGGAGAACCATCCGCCGCAGCTGTCCCGCCGGCTGTAATAAATATCATCGTCAATACCATTGGTGCGGCGTGTATAATACAAGGTATTGCCATCGGCAGAGATGAGGGGGAACATTTCACTAAAGGGTGTATTGACACGGATACCCATGTTGACCACCGTTTCTTTCCGGGGATTGGCCATGGCATTGCGCACGAACCCAATCTGTTGTCTGAGCTGCTGCCATTCGCTGGTTTGGTTGCCATACTTGTGGCTTACATATTGTGCCTGGGGAAGCTGCCCATCGTGCAGCAGTGCGGTTGCCAGCAGGCGGGCATAGGCATGATGGCCGCCGGGGCAGTTGTAGGAAGCCTGCTGGTACACCTCTGCCGCTTCGCGAAACCGATGCGACCGGAAATACCAGTCGCCGAGGAAGATGTAGGCGTCTTCATACCGCGGATAGGCTTTTATAGCGCGGTGCATCGTTGTAAAGGCCTTGTCCGGCTTATTTTGTGCACGGTATTTCAGCGCCTTTTCATACAAGCGTTGCGCATGGCGGGGCGGCTGGGCAGCCGTATCCCATGCATATATCGTAAACCAGCAAAGAAATAAAATTCTCAAAATGGTCATGCCGGTTCAAAAATAATATAACCCGGCAGATTTTAATGGTTTGCGGCGGGTAATGACGGTATCCGGTCGCTCAAATCTGCTTTTGCCTGTTTCAGAATGAGGTTAAAGGATAGTTGACGGATCAGTGCAATCATGGTCAATAGTGTAAAAAAGCCTGCAGCCAATGCTATGTTGTGGTCCGGATTATCATTTCCCCGGCTGCCGGTTATAAATCCTATCATCACGGGAGCTATTATAAACTCTCCGACGCCCACGGCTCTTTTATAACACTCGAATGGGAGCCTGGTCAATTTTCTCGTCAGGATGATTTCGTAAATGAAAATTGCGATCCAGATTATAAGTGTCAGGTCATTTATACCTGCTATGTGCCGGTAATTATGAAGTTCCGTCCATGCGATTCCCTGAAACAGTAAATACCCTGCAGGGATCAATGCCAGCAGATATTTCGGGGATAACAGTATCTGTTTTACATTGCGCCAGAACAAACGGCGGTACCTGCTTCCCAATTGGTGCTCAAAAGCCTTAACCACGGGGCGGAATCCGGATACTCCAAAACTGCGGTGTGCTCTTTCCACAGCTTCATCAAATGCCAGGCGCGGTTCCGTGTCAAGCAGCTCTTCCACTTTGCAGGCGAAATGATCCAGGATTTCTTCCACTACAAGATCGTCTGTAAATCCCCGTCTTCGAATAAACATCCGGAGCTGGTCAAGTTGTTGTCCGTTCAATGTGTACTTATCCATACGAAGGCTTTTTGTTTAAGATCAGCGACACCGAATCCAATGCTTCTTTTATTGCTGCAATTCTTTTGTTCCCTTCTTTTTTGCCTTTTTGCGACAGGGTGTAATACTTCCGCATTCTGCCATTCACCGATTCGGTGGTCGTTTCGAGGAGCTCTTCTTCTACCAGCTTATGCAGCGCCGGGTATAATGCAGCTTCGGTGATCTGCATCCGGCTGTCGCTCAGTTCCCGCACAGCCCGTGTCATTTCGTAGCCATACATCCGCCCATGCTCTTCCACGAGCTTCAGGATGATGGCGTTCAGGCTGCCTTTTATAACAGGGTTTGGCTTCATGCCTAACAAAATTAGGTATAATTTCTGAGAAGTAGCCAAAAAATAATGCCTTAATGGTTTTATTTTTTCACCATTAAGCCATTAAGAAATTGAGGACATTAGATATTGTCCCTTAATTTTCTAAACTCCTTAATGCCTTAATGGTTCAGGAAACCAGCGTACCCACTTTCTTGCCGCTTACCACCGAAAGCAGGTTGCCCGGCGTGTTCATATCAAATACGATAATCGGCAGATTATTTTCCTGGCAGAGTGTGAATGCGGTCATATCCATTACCTTCAGGTCCTGGCTGATCACTTCACTGAAGTGCAGCTTTTCGAACCGTACCGCCGATGGATCCTTTTCCGGATCGGCGTTATAAATGCCATCTACCCGGGTACCTTTCAGGATGACGTCTGCGTTGATCTCAATTGCCCGTAACGAGCCTGCGGTATCGGTAGTGAAATAAGGATTACCCGTACCCGCCCCGAAGATCACGACCCTTCCTTTTTCCAGGTGGCGGATGGCGCGGCGACGGATGTAAGGTTCGGCCACCTGCTCCATTTTGATGGCGCTTTGCAGGCGCGTTTTAACGCCGGCTTTTTCCAGCGCTGCCTGCAGGGCCATGCCGTTGATCACGGTGGCCAGCATGCCCATGTAATCGCCCTGTGCCCGCTCGATGCCTGTTTCGGCCTCGTTCATTCCGCGGTAGATATTACCCCCTCCGATCACAATAGCTACTTGCACACCGAGATCGGTGACGGCTTTGATATCACCGGCATATTGCTCCAGCATTTGCGGGGCAATACCGAAATTACGATCACCCATCAGGGATTCTCCGGAGAGCTTAAGCAGAATGCGATTGTATTTAGGCAGCATTTTTTCTCTTGGTTTATTGGATTAATTTGAAAATTTGAAAATGTGCAAATTTGAGCATGTATTTGTTTTCAAATACTCAAACTAAGAAAGGTACTTTGACAATTTTCGCTTTTACCGGCTTGTCGCGTATGATGATAAATACCTCGCTGCCTTCCGGACTATGTTCTTTCGATACATAACCCATCCCGATTGCCTTACCCAGGCTGGGGGATTGCGTGCCGCTGGTAATATGACCGATCTCAGTGCCGGCGGCGTCCTGTATTTTATATCCCTGGCGGGGGATGCCCCTGTCGATCAGTTCCAGGCCAACTAACTTCCGTTTTACGCCTTCGGCTTTTTGTTGTTCGAGGATATGCCGGGCGGTAAAGTCTTTGGTGAATTTTGTGATCCAGCCCAAGCCTGCTTCAAGCGGGGTGGTAGTGTCGTCAATGTCATTACCGTAGAGACAGAAGCCTTTTTCGAGACGGAGGGTATCGCGGGCCGCCAGACCGGCCGGCTTCAGGCCGCCGGGGCCGCCGACACGGAACAACTCGTTCCATATTTTTTCCGCATCCCCGTCTTTGTCTTCAAAATAAATTTCCACACCGCCGGAGCCGGTATAGCCGGTAGCGCTGATGAGCACATTCTCTACGCCGGCGAACGTACATTTTACGAACGTGTAATATTTCAGGTTGGTAATATCGGTTTCGGTGAGCTGCTGTACATATTGATTGGCTTTAGGCCCTTGTACAGCCAGCAGCGCGGTGCGTTCTGAGATGTTCTCCATTTCCACGCCTTCGGTGTTGAAGGTGCTGATCCAGTTCCAGTCTTTTTCGATATTTGAGGCGTTGACGACCAGCAGGTATGTTTTATTTTCCTCAATGCAATAGACGAGCAGGTCGTCCACGATCCCGCCATTGTCATTGGTGAGGCAGGAATACTGGATCTTGCCGGCGGTGAGCTTGGAGGCATCGTTGGTGGTTACCCGCTGGATGAGGTCGAGCGCTTTATCGCCTTTCAGGAGGAATTCTCCCATATGGCTGACGTCAAACACGCCGGCGTTGTTGCGTACCGCTTGGTGCTCTTCATTGATGCTGGTGTAAACGATCGGCATGTTATAGCCGGCAAACTCCGCCATCTTGGCGCCGAGGCCTGAATGGATCTGTGTAAAGGGCGTGTTTTTCATTTATATAGGTAAGTTGATTTTCCTGGGGAAGAATGTGCCGTGCTGGCGTAATATTGTTTTACAGACTAATATAGGTAACCGGGGGCAAAAATACACGTGTGGCGGGACTTTTTCAAATAATGGTTTATGCTTCGTTAACCCCTGTGCTACTGCATACGCTATTGCTCCATTTTAAAGCGCTTTTTATCTCCCATATAGTTATAGAATACAAGACCACGCGCAAAACCTTGTCTGCGATTATCAACGGCAAGCAGGGCGTCACGCCCGAAATGGCAATAAAGCTGGCGGCCGCATAGTCAGTAAGGCCGTTTAAGCAAATCCACATGGTGGGAGGGGTGTCGGAATGAACGATTCCCTAAACCATATAAACTGGGAGAAAATATTACCGCTTGGAAATTGTCCGATATTCAGATGTGCATGAGTAGTTTTCGGCGTAAGTAGTCGAAAAATATCAAATCTCTGCTTCTATGTGCGGTGATTATCTGCACTTCCCCGTACAATATCATGATCAATAAATTGCTTGATGAAGATTTCTTTGGCAAGTTGACAACGTCTAAATGGGCTAAAGTGAACAAATGCTCAGACGATACTGCGCTGAGAGATATTAATGATCTGATCCATCAGGGTGTATTGGAAAAAGATGGTTCCGGAGGCCGGAGCTCCGGCTACCGACTTGTCGATACAATACCTCAAATGGAATAACGATGAGCAATTTTCAAGGATGGTTAAAACAATCGTTAACTGGTGGCTCTCCTTAGATGGTAACCTATAAAGGTTTAATTTGATCAGTATAAAAGACTGAAAATATCATGCTTTAATCTATAAAAAGGGTCTTCTAATGGCGATTACTGCTCAAATTAATGTAAAATATGTGTCAAAGATGGAGGCATAAAATGTCCTTTTAATGCTCCGCATAATTCTCCGTACCTCCCCAATGTTGTAGTGAAAACAAAAAGCCTCCAAGTTTTTCAACTTAAAGGCTTGATCTTCTGTGTGGTGTGGGCCGGGATCGAACCGGCGACACAAGGATTTTCAGTCCTTTGCTCTACCAACTGAGCTACCGCACCATCCCCTTTTGGGACGGCAAAGATAATACTAAATGCGAATTCTCCAAAAGCTAAATCGCAGAGCGGAGTTCGCAGCAATACTTTATTTTTGAGCCCAACCCAACCCAAAACAGAACCAAGTTACATGCAGTTGTACGAAGTAAAAACCGCGGCAGACAGACAATTGTTCCTGCATGTCCCGGTTGACCTCTACCGGAATGACCCCAACTGGATCCGTCCGCTGGACAAAGACATCGAGCATGTTTTTGATCCGGAGAAAAATAAATTCTTCAAAAAAGGAACCTGCAAACGCTGGGTGCTGAAAGACGATCACGGCAAGGCAATTGGCCGGGTGGCCGCTTTTGTGAACCGGCAATATAAAAATGAGCAACCCACCGGCGGTATCGGTTTTTTCGAATGTATCAACGACCAGCAGGCTGCCGACTTTATCTTTGATCATTGCAGGGAATGGCTGCAGCAGCAGGGTATGGAAGCCATGGACGGCCCCATCAACTTTGGCGAACGCGATAAATGGTGGGGGCTGCAGGTGGAGGGATTCCAGGAGCCATTGTACTGCATGAACTACAACCCGCCCTATTACAAGGCATTATTCGAAAACTACGGTTTCCGGGTTTATTTCGACCAGGTATGCTTTGCCATGAAAGTGGACACCCGGCTGCAGGATAAATTTTACGAACGGCATGATATGATAGCACGTGACCCGGGTTACAAGGTTGCGCACATCCGTAAAAATGAGCTGGAGCGTTTCGCTAAGGATTTTACATACATATACAATACCGCATGGGCGACTCACGAGCGCGGAAAAACGCTGGAAGAACGTACCGTTCTGAAGATGTTTAATACCATGAAACCTGTGCTGGATGAGCATATCACCTGGTTTACCTATTATAATGACCAGCCCATTGCCATGTGGATCAACCTGCCCGACCTGAACCAGTATTTCAAACACCTGAACGGAAAGTTTGACCTGCTTCGGAAGCTGAAATTCCTCTGGCTCAAGCAGAGAGGCGTCTGCAGCCGCTTTGTGGGCATTGCGTTCGGGATTATCCCCGAGTTTCAGAGCAAGGGCGTAGATGCGTTTATGATCGTCGAAGCGGCAAAGGTCATACAAGGCCGGATGAAGTACAAAGATTATGAATTGCAGTGGATCGGCGATTTTAACCCGAAAATGATAAATATTGCTGAAAGCCTGGGTACGCACCGGAGCCGGAAGCTATGTACCTACCGGTACCTCTTTGACCGCGAAAAGGAATTCAAACGCCATGCGCTGCTGGGATAGCTTAGCCGTCGCTGTTTTGTAGATATCCAAACAGCCGGATCACTTCTGCTGCTTCCTTTACATCGTGTACACGCAGAATAGAAGCGCCCTGCAATAAAGCTGCCATATGCAGTGCGGTAGTTCCGTTCAGCGCTGCTTCCGGCGTTACGCCCAATGTGCGGCAGATCATGGATTTTCGTGAAATGCCCGTAAGCACAGGTCTCCCTGTTATCCGTAACGTATGCAATCCACGCAGTAAAGCGAAGTTGTGTGCATCCGTTTTCCCGAATCCGAATCCCGGGTCAATAATCACATCACGGATACCGGCCTGTGCGGCTGCCTGGCAGACTTCCGAAAGGTACTGCAATACTTCCTGCACTACATCGTTGTATTGCGGGTTGTCCTGCATGGTCTGCGGTGTGCCCTGCATATGCATGGCGATATAAGGCACTTTCAGTGCAGCAACTGCCGACAGCATTTCATGATCGAGCCTGCCGGCGCTGATATCATTTACGATCGAGGCTCCTGCAGCCACTGCTGCGCGGGCCACCCGGGCATGATAAGTATCTATCGAGATCCAGGCGTCGGGGAATTGCTTGCGCAGCGCTTCGACTACCGGTACTACCCGGTCTGTTTCTTCCGTTACAGATACCGGCACGGCCCCGGGGCGGGTGGACGCACCGCCTACGTCAAGTATTGCAGCCCCTTCGGAGAGCATCTGCTCTGCCTGGTGCAGCATCCCGGGAATGCTGTTGTTCTTTCCACGGGTGTAAAAACTGTCCGGCGTTACGTTGAGGATACCCATTACCACAGGGCGCGACAGATCCAGCAAGCGCCCCCGGCTTTGCAAACTGGTTTGTACCGGTAAAAGTGTATTTTTGAAACCCATAACAGGATCATGATGCTTCATGCCGCAGATAATTATCCCGTAAAGATGCAAAATACCAGCGAACAATACCGGCAGGTTATCGATACATGCCGGGAACTATACCTGAAAAAAACAGCAGACTACGGCACTTCCTGGCGGGTACTCCGGCCGATATCAATCGTAGACCAGATATATATTAAAGCCTGGCGTATCCGGCAGATACAGGAAAAGCAAGTGCAGAAGATCGACGATAGTATTGAGAGCGAATTTATCGGTATTGTCAACTACGGTATTATCGCGCTGATTCAGTTTGCAGCGCCGGCAGAGATGCCCCAGGATCTGACGGTGGAGGAAGCCCGTACCTGGTACGATCGTATGGCGGGAGAGATCGAAGATCTGATGCTGCAGAAAAATCATGATTACGGAGAAGCCTGGCGCGATATGTCGCAGGAGTCATTTGCCGATCTGATATTGGTGAAGCTGCTGCGCATCAAACAGATCCTGGCCAACGACGGACAGACTTCAGTATCCGAAGGTATGGATGCCAATTTCAGGGATATTGTGAACTATGCTATTTTCGCATTGATCAAAATAGAAGAAGCACGTTAAATTATTTATTTCAGCAACACCCTAAACTAAAAAATATGAAATACCTGCTTTGGTTAGTGAGGATCATTGTTGGCGTATTGTTTATCTTCTCCGGCCTGATCAAGGCCAATGACCCGCTGGGGCTGAGCTACAAGATGGACGAGTTCTTTGAAGTATGGCATATGTACTGGATGATGCCTTACTCGCTGGCGCTCTCCGTTACCATGATCGCTTTTGAGATCATCGCCGGTGTGGCGTTGCTGGTGGGATACGGATTCCGTGTTTTTTCGTTCCTGCTGTTGCTGCTCACCGCTTTCTTTACATTCCTCACCGCATATGTATATCTCACAGACAAGATCAAGGATTGCGGATGTTTTGGAGATTGTATTAAAATATCCAATGCGGAAACCTTCTGGAAGGACGTAATACTGCTGGGCCTGGTGCTGTTCCTTTTTATGTTCCGCAGGCGGATCAAACCCGTATTTGGCGGATATCTAAGCACTGCTGTTATCATTACCAGTGGATTCCTGGCTTTTGGTATGCAGTGGTGGACGCTGGAGCATTTGCCGTTTTACGATTGCCTCCCCTATAAACAGGGAAATAATCTTTGGGAAAAAACACAATTGCCGCCCGGATCCGAACCTGCGGTATATGAAACGATCCTCACGTACGAGAAAGATGGCGTGCAGAAAGACTTTACCATGGAAAATTATCCGTGGCAGGATACGACCTGGAAATATGTCGATACTAAAACGAAGCTGATCAAAGAAGCTACGGGCGAGATTGCCATTAAAGACTTCAGTATTACGGATTACGACGGCAACGACCATGCTGCCGATATCCTGCAGGCCGAAGGTTATGTTTTCCTGTTCTTCGTGCGTAATACAGACAAGGCAAGAACCGATAATATTGCGCGGCTGAAGCAGCTCGCTGACCAGGCGGAATCATACGATATACCGACCTATATCCTTTCTTCCGACAACCAGGAACGTACGATGGCATTTCTACAGGAACATGACCTCGTGAAATTCCCTGCATTTGCAGTGGACGGGACGGCCAGTAAAACAGCCATGCGCAGCAATCCCGGTCTGATGTTATTGCATAATGGCACCGTTCAGGAGAAATGGAGCTTCCGGGATTACCCGGAAAGCGCTGTGTTCAATAACGGCAGGCTGGAATTAAAATAATCCCCTTGCTGCGCTATCTGGTACGAAGATTACGGTACAGCATCCTGGTGTTGCTGGGTGTCGTTACCGTAGTCTTCTTTCTTTTTAATGTAATGCCCGCAGATCCCGCCCGTCTCACTATGGGGCAGCGCAGCGACCTGGCCTCTATCGAAAATGCCCGCAGGGAGCTGAATCTCGATAAGCCGCTCTGGAAGCGATATTTGCTGTATCTGAATGACCTCTCGCCCGTAGGTCTGCATGAAAAGAGTGATCAGGAGAAGTACAGGTATATATCATTGGTCTCCTTTTCACAGCAAAAAGAGCTTGGGCTGAAATGGCCGTATGCCGGCAGGTCTTACCGGACTAAACGTGAAGTGAATACCGTATTGGCAGAGGCGCTCCCTGGTACGATCATCCTGGCGCTTTCTGCGATGACGCTGGCAACGATAGGCGGCATTTTGCTCGGGATATTAGCCGCACTGAAAAAAGATACCTGGCTGGACACTTCCGCTATAGCGGCCAGCGTAGCGGGGATCTCGCTACCCTCATTCTTTGCCGGTTTGCTCATTGCATATATTTTTGGTTATCTGCTACATTCCGTTACCGGCCTTGATATGACCGGGAGCCTCTGGGAGTATGATGCTTTCTCCGGCAAGAGGCTTGCGCTGCACAACCTGATCCTGCCTGCGTTTGCATTAGGTATCCGTCCGCTGGCGATCATTACGCAGCTTACCCGGAGCGCTTTGCTGGATGCGCTTTCGCAGGATTATATACGTACTGCCTATGCAAAAGGACTGGGTAAAGCACGGGTTGTTTTTCGTCATGCACTGCCCAATGCGCTGAACCCGGTGGTGACTGCCGTTTCCGGCTGGCTGGCAGAACTGCTGGCTGGCTCCTTTTTCATCGAATACATATTTAACTGGAAAGGGGTGGGAAAGATCACCGTTGATGCGCTTGATAAATTTGACTTCCCGCTTGTAATGGGATCCGTATTGCTCACCGCCTTCATTTTCATTGTCATCAACCTGCTGACAGACCTGCTGTACGGCTGGCTGGATCCGCGGGTACGGCTGGATCAGTAATCGAGAAAAATGAACCATTAAGAAATTAAGGAGTTAAGAACATTAAGGGTGTGAAACTTAATGGCCTTAATCCCTCAATACTTTAATGTTGAAGAGTTAAGCTAAAACATCTGCCTACACCTTTAATACACCACGGAATCCCCGCGCAGCATAGTAAGATTCAGCGCCATTATGGTATATAAAAACATGGCCGTAACGCCAATCTCCGAAAATAGCGCCTCCGCGCTCCCGGATAGCTGCCGGCGTTTTTATCCAGCTTGAGGTCTTGCTGTCAAACGTCCCCAACTGTTGCAATGCCTGGTATTGCTCTTCTGTTAAAATCTCAATCCCCATTTCGTCGGCCATGCCTAAAGCGCTGTGCTTCGGTTTGTGCTCCTTTCTCGATGCCAGCGCTTCAGGATCGTAGCAGATACTCCTGCGTCCTTTGGGGCTTTCCGGTGAGCAATCGACAAACAAGTATTCATCGTTCTTTTTATCATAGCCGATCACGTCGGGCTCGCCGCCTGTTTCTTCCATCTCATTCAGTGACCACAGCTTTGCAGCATTCGCTTCCAGCTTTGCCTGTATGCTTGCCCAGTCCAGACCTTTATGTCGCTTCATATTTTTCTCAAAGCGGGCTTTTAATATCCGGAACAATTCCTGTTGTTGTTCTTGTGGCAATTTCTGTTTACTGTTATTGGTCCTGCTCATGTTTTTAAATTTATCCTACTGAAATTTTATTAATGAATGCTACACTTTTTCAAATTTTCTTTGAGTTTCTCGCAATTAATTAA
>JBEBVQ010000044.1:0-11110 GCA_040392625.1 Taibaiella soli
GTATTCTACCGTGATCTCCATGTTCTTTCCATTGCTATGCATCGTGTATCCGCTAACTAAGGGTAAAAAGGTATGGATGCGTTTTCTGATACTGCTGGCAATCCTGTTTTTTATACCGGTCATCTACCTGACCTATGCACGTGCAGCTATGGTAGCAGTTATCTTCGCTGCCTGCGTGGGTATTGCGGTGCGGATGCGCCTGGCAAACCTTGTAATGCCTGTATTTTTTGCGCTGCTGATCCTGGTGATCGGATATATGGTTAACAACAACAGGTATATTGATTTCCGACCCAATTATGAACGCACTTATATGCATGGCAACTTCGCTTCGCATATGCTGGCTACGTTCCGTGGCCAGGATATGTCGTCCATGGAGCGTCTTTACCGCTGGGTTGCAGCCATAAGGATGAGTAAAGACGAACCTGTGACCGGGTATGGCCCCAATTCATTTTACTACTATTACAAGCCGCATGCGGTATCGTCTTTCCGTACTTATGTGAGCCGGAATGTGGAGCGCTCAACTACGCATAATTATTTTCTGCTGATGCTGGTGGAGCAGGGGTGGCCGGCAATGATCCTGTACGGGATCCTAGTTATGGTGGTAATAGCACAGGCTCAGAAAATTTACCATCGCTTTAAGGGACGCGACCGCTTTTATCAATATACCACGCTGGGTGTTGTGATGATGTTTGCGGCAGGGTTTATCAATAATTTCTTTTCAGAACTCATTGAAACACATAAGGTAGGCGCGCTGTTCTATATCGGGATCGCGTTGCTCGTGGTTCTTGACCGGAAAAGCAAGCAGCTGGCTGCAGAAGATGCATCGTATAAAGGTACGGCAAAAAGTTGATATTGCCTGATTCTTCTCTGATCTTTGCTGCCGTATCTCCCTGATAAATAGACTGCTAATATAGGTATATGGAAACTAATGATTGTCTTGGCAGGGATGATAAGATTTCATGACGTAGCTTTGCAATATGGAAACTGAAAACAAGATGCTTGAAGAGCTGGCGAACAGTGAGTACGAGTTTGGTTTCGTGACGGATATTGATATGGAGATTGCCCCGCCGGGGCTGCATGAAGATACCATCAGGTTTATCTCAAAGAAGAAAAACGAACCCGAATGGCTGCTGGAATGGCGGCTGAAAGGATACAAGGCATTCCTGGGAATGGAGCAGCCCGACTGGCAGAATTTCACCTTCCCTGAAATTGATTATCAGGGCATATCATACTATGCCGCTCCGAAGCAGCAGGCTAAATATAACAGCCTTGATGAAGTGGATCCTGAGCTGCTGCGGACATTCGAAAAGCTGGGTATCCCCATATCCGAGCAGAAAGCGCTGACAGGCGTAGCGGTGGATGCTGTTTTTGACAGTGTGTCGGTGGCGACTACCTATAAAGAACACCTGAATAAGCTGGGTATTATCTTTTGCTCCATCAGCGAAGCGATACAGGAACATCCCGAACTGGTACGGAAATATCTCGGTACGGTAGTACCCCATTCCGACAATCTGTTTGCTGCATTGAACACCGCCGTATTCACCGACGGTTCTTTTGTCTATATCCCTAAAGGGGTGCGCTGCCCGATGGAGTTGTCCACCTACTTCAGGATCAATGCCGCCGGTACCGGCCAGTTTGAGCGTACGTTGATCATCGCCGATGAAGGCAGCTACGTAAGCTATCTGGAAGGATGCACCGCACCCAAGCGCGACGAAAACCAGCTCCATGCTGCTGTGGTAGAGCTGATTGCGCTGAAAGATGCGGAGATCAAATATTCTACCGTACAGAACTGGTATCCCGGCGACAAGGATGGGAACGGCGGCATCTATAATTTTGTGACCAAAAGAGGCGCTTGCCGCGGTGCGCATTCCAGGATATCCTGGACGCAGGTGGAGACAGGCTCTGCCATTACCTGGAAATATCCGAGCGTGCTGCTGATCGGGGATCATTCGTCCGGGGAATTTTATTCGGTAGCCGTTACCAAAGGCAGGCAGATCGCTGATACGGGAACAAAAATGCACCATATAGGCGCACATACCAAAAGCCGCATTATATCCAAGGGCATCTCTGCCGGGGAAAGCGATAACAATTACCGCGGACTGGTACAGGTTGGTAACCGGGCAGACAATGCACGCAATTTTACGCAGTGCGATTCCCTGCTGATCGGAAACCATTGCGGCGCCCATACATTTCCCTATATAGAATCAAGAAACAGTACGGCTACTATAGAGCATGAAGCAACAACCTCGCGCATTGGCGAAGACCAGATATTCTATCTCAACCAGCGTGGTATTGATACGGAAAAAGCCGTGGAACTGATCGTGAACGGCTATGCGAAGGAAGTGCTCAACCAGTTGCCGATGGAGTTTGCCGTTGAGGCGCAAAAGCTGCTGGCGCTCACACTGGAAGGCAGTGTGGGGTAACGGCCATTTTTTTAACGACTAAAGATTTATAAACACAAAACAAAGTATGCTGACAATAAAAAATCTGCACGCATCTGTGAATGGGAGAGAGATATTGAAAGGAATAGATCTGCAGATACGTGCCGGTGAGGTACATGCTGTTATGGGTCCCAACGGATCGGGAAAAAGCTCCCTGGCCTCCGTGCTGGCAGGCCGCGACAATTATGAAGTGACAGAAGGAGAGGTATGGCTGGATGGGAAGAACCTGCTGGAAATGAAACCGGAAGACCGGGCAAGGGAGGGTGTCTTCCTCGCATTCCAGTATCCCGTAGAGATACCCGGCGTATCGAATATTAACTTTCTGAAGACCGCCCTTGCCGGCGTGCGCGAATACCGTGGTCTCCCCCCCTTGTCTGCCAAAGAATTCCTGAAGCTTACCCGGGAAAAGCAGGAACTGGTTGCCCTTGACTCCAAAATGGTCAACCGTTCGCTCAATGAAGGCTTTTCCGGCGGAGAGAAAAAACGGAATGAGATATTCCAGCTCGCGATGCTGGAGCCTAAGCTCTCCATCCTCGACGAAACGGATTCGGGATTGGATATTGACGCGCTGCGTGTCGTTTCCGATGGTGTGAACAAGCTGCGCACCAGCGACAATGCATTTATCGTGATCACGCACTACCAGCGGCTGCTGAACCATATTGTGCCCGATTTTGTGCATGTGCTGTACGATGGCCGGATCGTACGCTCGGGAGATAAATCCCTGGCGCTGGAACTGGAGGAAAAAGGCTACGACTGGCTGAAAGAATTGTATCATACCGGAGCATTACAAACATCATGACATTACAGGAAACAACATCGTTATACAACCAGCTTCTGGAATCATCTGCGGCGGCCCCTTCAGCAGAAGAGCCGGAGGCGGTGGTCCGCCTGCGCAGCAGTGCGCTGGCCCGGTTCCGGGAAAAGGGATTCCCGACGGGGAAAAATGAAGACTGGCGCTTTACCAGCCTGACACCTTATACGGATACGCATTTTTCATTGGAAAAAATATCGCCCGGTGAAGACGCGATCCGCAATGCGATTGCAGAAACGGCAATACCGGGGCTGGATGCCTATCAACTGGTATTGGTGAATGGTAGTATCCGTTCCGACTTGTCCACGCTCCCGGATGAAAAACAGGCAATCATACAACCAATTGATGTTGCCGTATCTTCAGGAGTGTTTGATGCATATCTCCATGAAAACAGTTTTACCGGAAGCGATTCGCTGCTGGCATTAAGCACTGCATTATTCACGGATGGTTGTTATATAAACATTCCGAAAGAGGCGGTTGTAGATAAGCCGATACGTATCATACATATATACGGCGCAGCGGATAATGTATTTTTCCAGCCGAGGCATTTATGGGTAATCAACCGTCATGCACGGGCTACCATCATTGAACAATCGGTGGTGGTAAAAGATGATCGTACATTGTCGCTGGCAAATTCAGTTTGCCGCGTAGCGCTGGAAGAAGATGCGCGTCTGACCCACTATGAATTGCAGCAAAATGCAGCAGGCGAGCGCTGGCTGCATTACAGCAGGGTGTCGCAGCAGCGCGGCAGCCGCTATGATAATTTTACATTCAGCATGCCGGGGGCAGACCTGATCAGGAACAACCTGGAGATGTCGCTGGACGATACTGCAACCGAAACGCATTTGTATGGTCTGTACCTGGTCGGTAGTGACCAGCTTACGGATAATCATACCGCTATCGCCCACCAGCACCCTTCGTGCCAGAGCAATCAGTTGTATAAAGGTGTGATCACGGGTAATGGTAAGGCTGTATTCAACGGGAAAGTGCTGGTGTCGCAGGATGCGCAACAGACCAATGCGTACCAGCAAAATAATAACCTGCTCCTGAGCGATCACGCGCGTGTATATGCCAAGCCGCAGCTTGAGATCTATGCAGACGATGTGAAGTGCAGCCACGGATGTACGATCGGTCAGTTTAACCCGGAAGCGTTATTCTACCTGCGTTCGCGCGGGATCGACGAAGCGGCGGCCAGGAACCTGCTGGTGGAGGCCTTTGCCTATGATATCACAGATAAAATGGAAGATGAACCGGTAAAGGCATATATGCAGCAGTTGATTCATGACAGCATGACTACGACGGTAGTAGCAGGCTAATAATGATGGTTTTAATTAGCTGATGTGCTAATTAGCCGATATTGGTGTTATGACATAATTCATTAGCTAATATGCTGATTAGCTAATGGGCACATTAATTTGATCTCTTTATGACGCAGCAGTTGCGGACAGACGAAATACGGAAAGATTTTCCACTGCTCGATACAACCGTATATGGGCGGAAGCTGGTGTACCTGGATAATGCGGCAACGACCCAGAAGCCGCTGCAGGTACTGCAGACGATAGAGGATTATTACAAGAGATACAACAGTAACGTACACCGGGGTGTGCACTATCTGAGCCAGGAGGCTACCGAAGCCTACGAAGCTGCGAGAAAAACGGTGGCGGCATACCTCAATGCCCGGCATACACACGAAATTATTTTTACCCGGGGTACAACGGAAAGTATTAACCTGGTGGCGGCGACGTTTGGTAAGAGCCGCTTGCAGCAGGGAGACAGCATTGTGATCTCGGCGATGGAGCACCACTCCAATATTGTTCCCTGGCAAATGGTGTGCGAAGAGAAAGGAGCCACGCTTAAAGTGATCCCGATGGATCATAGCGGCGTGCTGCAGTTGGAACGCCTGCCGGAACTGCTCGACGACACCGTAAAGCTGCTTGCGATCACCTATGTATCCAACTCGCTGGGTACCGTTAACCCGATCCGGGAAATCATCGCACAGGCACATGCACAGGATATACCGGTATTGCTTGATGCTGCACAGGCCGTGCAGCATATGCCTGTGGATGTGCAGGAACTGGACGTGGATTTCCTGGCCTTTTCCGGGCACAAGATCTATGGTCCGACAGGTATCGGCGTGCTGTACGGTAAAGAAAAATATCTCGACAGCATGCCCCCCTGGCAGGGCGGGGGCGATATGATCAAAACCGTGACGTTTGAGAAAACGGTGTACAATGAACTGCCTTATAAATTTGAAGCCGGTACGCCTGATATGGCCGGAGCTATCGGGCTTGCGGCTGCATTGGATTATGTAGCGGGTATCGGTTTGGTTTCAATACAACAAGCAGAACACGAGTTACTGCAATACGCGATCAGCATGTTGGCTGAATTTGAAGGAATACGTTTTATCGGAACAGCGCCGCATCGCTCCGGAGCAGTGTCTTTCCTTCTTGATGGCATGCATCCCTTCGATACGGGAGAGCTGCTCGACAAGCAGGGAATAGCAGTACGCACCGGGCATCATTGCACCCAGCCTGTTATGGACTTTTTCGGTATTCCCGGCACTGTACGCGCATCGTTTGCATTTTATAATACAAAGGATGAAATAGATATGCTGGCCGCCGGGCTGAAGAAAGCAATAGCCGTACTGCGTTAAAGATGATAGTATGACGATTCAGGAAAAACAGGATGAGATCATTGACGACTTTTCGGTATTCTCTGACTGGATGGATAAATATGAATACATTGTCCAACTGGGTAAAGAATTACCGCTGATTGATGAACGGTATAAGACGGACGATCACCTGATCCGTGGCTGCCAGTCGCGGGTATGGCTGCATGCAGATTATAAAGACGGATTGATCCATTTCACGGCCGATAGTGATGCCGTTATTACCAAAGGCCTGATCAGTATGGTGATCCGGGTGCTTTCCGGCCATACACCGCGCGAGATCATGGATGCGGAAATCTATTTTGTAGATGCCATCGGGCTGACCAGCCACCTGTCGCCCACACGATCCAACGGGCTGCTGTCGATGCTGAAGCAGATCAAGGCCTACGCTCTTGCGCTGCACGTACAGAAAAACAGTGGCGCTGCCACATAAAACATGTGATTATGCTGAGAGATAAAATTGAAGATGCATTACGGAATGTTTATGACCCGGAGATCCCGGTAAATATCGTTGATCTGGGACTGGTGTACGAGATACAGATAAAGGAAGGCAATAAGGTAAACGTCACCATGACGCTCACTGCGCCGGCATGTCCTGTGGCAGGAGATATTGTTTTTGATGCAGAAACAAAAGTCCGCGCTGTGGAAGGCGTAGAGGATGTGCATATACATCTCACCTTTGATCCGCCCTGGAATAAGGAGATGATGAGTGAGGAAGCGAAGCTTGAGTTAGGGTGGTTATAGCTGCTGTCTGTTTTTACCTCGGCTTATACCGCGCCTCCTGCAGCATTTTCTGCGCATCGTCTTTGGCAAGTAATTCAGGCAGCGACAATCCCGGGTTGCGTTTCATGTATGCCTCAACGATCTGTAATCCCAGCCAACTGCCGATATTACCCGGACTTTCATCCGGCATGCCCGTACTGGTAGGCCCGTCATTGACATAGCGCAGGATCTTCTGCCAGTTGGTTTCATACAGCAGGTTTTCGCGGATAAAGAAATTATAGATCATAGCTTCGTTTTCCGCACACCAGTCCAATTGTTTTTTTGTATAGCCCAAGCGGAGCGTATCCGGTATAAACGGTAATACGCTGGCCAGGAAATACTGCGCTTTCCCGCGCTGGATCATCATATCCAGCAGGTTTTGTCCCTCTGCCCTGAACGGGTACAGGTCTTCGTACACTGCCCGGAAAGCATGTACAGGTATAGACGCCGGCAGCAGCCGCTGTGTCATATACTGCGGAACACCCACTGATGCATAATATGGATAGGAAGCGCCGAAGAACATATCCAGCCCGATCCCGATAAACTTCTGCTGATCTTCGTAGGTAATAGCTGTCCAGTTGTTTAGCCCCGATACAAAATAAACGACTTCAGGTATTTCGTAATCCGGGAAATGGTGTTTCATATATTTGAAGCCTTGCACCAATTGCCGGTTGATGGGTTCCACATCGGGGAAATGTCGGAGCGCAGTATCAAGCACGCCCCTGTAGTCTTTGTCTGTAAGCAGATAGCCGACAGCCTGCTCAATATGCTGCAGTTGGTTCAACTGAGGGTTGTCCACAGCAAAGGGCAGCAGGCGCGCTACATAAAAAGGGAGAAAGGCCGGATATTTATCCAGAACCGTTTTCACCCCCTCCTGCATGCGGGTGGTGTCAATGCCGGCGATATCGCGATCGAGACGATGGGTTTTCAATGTCACGTCTATATCCGGCACCGGCGGCGTATGTGTATTATCGCCACAGCCAAATAATACAAGCGCCAAAACATATGTGTAAATTTTCATGTAATTGATAGTTTCTTTTAAAAAAGTGCGTAACATGAAATTAGGTTTTACTTTTGTTTGCAAAAGTAATAAGTATGTTGAATCGTATGACTGTTGAATCGTTTAATCAGTAATCTCTTAACGGTTCAACAATTATACGATTCAACGAATAAACAAATAAACAATTCAACATGAAGCACACATTCCTACTTTACATGCTTTGCCTGCTGATCACCGCTCTCCCTGCCGCCGCGCAGGATGATTATGGAGACAGGGAAGTCTCACGGTTGCGTTTCGGCGCTTATATTGCTCCCAATCTTTCGTGGATGCATCCTACCGCAGGTAAGAGTGATGATGGGCAATTTACTGTAAAAAGCAACGGCAGCAGGATGGGATATAGCTGGGGCATAGCTGCCGAGTATTTTTTTGCTGAAAACTATGGCATCGCAACCGGCTTCCAGTTGAATACTACAGGGGGAAAGATCATCACGGAGAATACCGATACGACGCCGGTTCCGCGTACAGTACGTGAAACGGATTTTACATACACGGCTCAGTATCTCGAAATTCCGTTCGGGCTGAAGCTGCGTTCGGATGAAATAGGCCGGGTGCGGTTTTTCGGCCAGATCGGACTGGCGTTAGGGATCAATATCGGGAAGAAGGTTGATTATACGGTCATTTACCGGGATGCCGGCAATACGGAGCAGACGGTGACGGGGGAGAAAGAGAAGCTGGTAGGCTCTCTGACGATGGCGCCGGCCATGCTGCAACTGAATGTAGGAGCAGGCCTGGAATATGCGATCGGTGGTAAAATGTCTTTTTATACTGGTGTGTTTTTCAATAATGGTTTTCTGCCCGACGCGACCAGACCGGATAAATTCGGACTGGGGTATGAAGGCAGTTTTACTGATGGTAATACGCGGCTTAATAACCTGGCGCTGAGAGTGGGTTTGTTCTTTTAATGTCTTAATGGTTTGATTTTTAAACAACAGTCCGTGAAAATATTCCTTGCACAACAGAATTATCATATCGGCAATTTTGAAGCCAATACGGATAAGATATTAACTGCAGTGCAGGAAGCAAAAGCAGCAGGCGGTAATTTGGTGGTCTTTCCGGAACTGGCCGTTTGTGGTTATCCGCCGCGCGACTTCCTGGAATTCAGCGATTTTATCGACCAGTCACTTCACGCCATTGACAGGATCCGCCGGGCGTCTGACGGTATCGGGATACTGGTTGGTGCGCCGGCACGTAATCCGCGTCCGGAAGGCAAGGATCTTTTTAATGCCGCTTATCTGCTGCACGAACAGGAGATAAAGGCGGTTGTGCATAAGACCCTGCTGCCTACCTACGATATCTTTGACGAGTACCGGTATTTTGAACCTGCCGATACCTGGCAAGCGATCCCGTTCATGGGGATCCGGATGGCCGTTACCATCTGTGAAGATATCTGGAACCTCGGCGACAACCCCTTGTACCGGATCTGCCCGATGGACACACTCATCAGGCAGCAGCCGGATATCATGATCAACCTCAGCGCTTCCCCGTTCGATTATCTGCAATCAGAGGAGAGGAACCATATCATCCTGGCCAATGTGGCCAAATACCGGATCCCCATGATATACTGCAATACCGTGGGTGCGCAGACCGAGATCATTTTTGACGGCGGCTCAATGGCGATAGATAGTGACGGCAGGCAGGTTGCGGCGTTCCCTTATTTTGAAGAAGCGCTGCAGGCGATCTCGTTTTGGCCGGGCCAGGAGATCAGTGGTAACATGCTGCCGGAGCCGCTTGTGCCCACCCTGTCTATGTCCGCCGGCTTTGATCCGCAGCGGGGTATCGGCGATATACACCGGGCGCTGCGGACCGGCATCCGCGATTATTTTAGTAAAATGGGATTCCGTAAAGCAGTGGTAGCTTCTTCCGGCGGGATAGACAGCGCGGTGGTACTGGCGCTGGCCTGCGAAGCATTAGGCCCGGCAAATGTCCAGGCATTACTGCTGCCTTCTCCGTATTCGTCTGATCACTCGGTGACTGATGCTGTACAGCTTTCGCAAAATCTGGGCAACCCATACGAAATACTGAGGATCGACAACATCTTTGAAGCATTCCTCAGCACCCTGCATCCTGTGCTTAAAGATACGGCGGCAGATGTAACGGAAGAGAACCTGCAGTCGCGGATACGCGGGGCGCTGGCTATGGCGTGGAGTAATAAGTTTGGCGCCATCCTGCTGAATACTTCCAACAAAAGCGAGCTGGCCACAGGCTACGGAACGCTTTACGGCGACATGGCCGGCGGACTCAGTGTGATCGGCGATCTCTATAAAATGCAGGTGTATGCACTCGCAGAGTATATCAACAGGAATTCAGAGATCATACCGGGACATATTCTTACCAAAGCGCCCAGCGCCGAACTGAAGCCCGGGCAAAAGGACAGCGACAGTCTGCCTGATTATGCCCTGTTGGATCCTTTGCTCTACGAATATATCGAAGGCCGTCTTGGCCCCGGGGATATAATCCGGAAAGGGTATGCTGAGGCATTGGTAATGCGCACGCTCGGTATGGTAAATAAAAATGAATACAAGCGTAATCAGTTCTGTCCCATACTCCGCATCTCCCCCAAAGCCTTTGGCCCCGGGCGGAGAATGCCCGTTACCGGCAAGTATTTATGGTAATGATAAATGTTATTTATTTCCAAAAATATACGTGGAAAAGGCTTTATCTCCCGGTTTTTTTGTTAATTGCGAGGCTATGAAAAAGTTTATCCCGGCATTATTGCTGGTAGCCTCGGCTACCTACCACGTGCAGGCGCAGGCGCAGGCTGCTGAATTGAGTCAGCTTGGATGCGGTACGATCACTACGGAAGAGGAAATGCAGCGCGTTTACGAGTTTAGCCAACGTCCTCCGGCAGCATTCAAAACTACGGCTGATGTAGATACCATACCGCTCACGATCCATCTTGTCGGACGGAACGATGGTACGGGCTATTATTCCTATGATCATCTCTTTCAGGTGCTATGCGAGCTGAATACCCGGTTTGCACCGGTTAACATGTACTTCAGTGTGAAATGGCCGCTCCGGTATATCAACAACTCTGCATATTACGAGCATAATAATTCCAGTGGCGCTGCGATGATGGGGCAAAACAACGTTGCCAATACGGTGAATGTGTACTTCGTTGCCGATCCGGCCGGAGCCTGCGGCTATTACAGTCCGTACAGGGATGCAGTAGCGATTTCCATCAGTTGTTCTGCGCCGGCGAGCACTACGCTGACACATGAGCTGGGGCATTATTTCGGACTGCCTCATACATTCTTTGGTTGGGAAGGTAATAATACGCCTCCTTTGAGTAACCAGGAGAATGTGGCGCGTACCGGCCCTAATGCCAACTGCGGCACTGCCGGGGATGGTTTTTGTGATACCGAAGCAGA
>JBEBVQ010000045.1:0-11100 GCA_040392625.1 Taibaiella soli
CACCAGATAAAGCGGTCGTTGCTGCCGGGCAGGAATGTAAGCTCATGTTGCGGCTCTACGTACTTATCATTCTTTTCTTCAAACAGAGTGCGTATTTTTTCTCCGGTCTGTACATCATACTGGTTGAGTTGCAGATGGTTCTGGCCACGGTTGAGCACGGCTATGAAGATATATTTTTCATCGGGACTCCAACTGACGCAGGTGAGGAATTGATCCGCAGGTTCGCCGGTCTTTAGTGTAATGGTTTGGCGGGTTGTCGGATTGTACACCTGCACCGTTACCTGGTGGGATGTATCGCCGGCCATGGGGTATTTGATCATGTTTGCACAGGCGGGTGTCTGCGACCAGTTGATCACCGGGTAGTCTTTCACCATCGTCTGATCCATCCGGTAATATGCGAGCAGGTTGCCTTCCGGTGAAAAGAAGATCCCCTTGTTGATGCCAAATTCATCCCGGTGTACTGACTGGCCGTTGATGATATTCCGGTTGGTATCCTGTGTTATGACCTGGCGATTACCGGAGGCGTCTGTGATCTGCAGGTTGTTATCGATTGTATAGGCAATGAGATCTCCTTTTTTATTCAGGGTGATATTTGCTGCGCGTTCCGGCAGGGAAACCTGTTTGCCGGGTTGTATGTCGTTGCCGGTAATGTTCAGGAAGCTGATCCGTTTTCCGGATTGGAAATAAGCTGTTGATGCATTCAGCCAAGTGATGCCGGGGAAGCGCTTTAGCGAATCGCTAATCCCGTTATTGAGCTGAGCCAGGCTGAGCAGGGTATCTGCCTTTCCCGAAGCTGCATTCAGCCGTACCCATTTATCATTGGCGGTGAAGAAAAGCGCATGGGCGTCAGGTTGCCACGTGGCCTGCCGGATGCTTTGCGGAGCCAGGGTTGTGTAAATGCCGTTGGTGGCTTCTGTGATGGTAAAGTTTTTCTTTTGCGCGGTGACGGGCAGGACGCACAAACAGGTGAATGCCCAGGTCAGTATTGATTTGCAATGTGTCATGTGTTCAGGATCAATGGCGCAAATTACTACAAACGCGTATTTTCTGGTAATCTCCTCGTAGAGACGCGATGCGTCGCGTCTCTACATCCGCAATTTTTGGGTTTTTTCCCGTGGTAAGGAATCCTATTTTTGTATGTTTTACGCAAATGGATTCAGCATGAATGCACAGGATACGATCAACTATAACCGTGTGGCTGCGGCGATCGATTATATTAAGGAACACTTCCGCGAGCAGCCGTCGCTGGACAAGGTCGCGGAACACGTGCACCTCAGCTCTTTTCATTTCCAGCGGCTCTTTTCAGAATGGGCGGGCACAAGCCCGAAGAAATTCCTGCAATACATCAGCGCTGAACATGCCAAACGAATGCTCAGAGAGCGCCGGGCCACGCTTTTTGATACAGCTTATGAAACCGGGCTTTCCGGAACGGGAAGGCTTCATGATTTGTTTATCCGTATCGAAGGCATGACACCGGCGGAGTATAAGCATGGTGGCCGGAGGCTCGCTATTCATTACAGCTTCGCTCCGACTCTGTTCGGAGATATAATCATTGCTTCTACGACTAAGGGTGTTTGCTATATGGCATTTTCGGATGATGAGGTTCAGGCTTTTGAAGCGTTGCAACGCCGGTATCCCCATGCATCATTTCAGTGTAAAACTGAACCGGTACATCAGCATGTGTTATCGGTTTTCTCCGGTGAATGGGATCGACCCGACCAGATAAAGTTGCATCTTTGTGGCACGGATTTTCAGATTAAAGTATGGGAAACGCTGTTAAGGATCCCGGCCGGCCGGCTTTCGACCTATGGAGATATAGCCCGGCGTATAGATAGTCCGCGTGCTTCGCGCGCCGTGGGCGCTGCGGTTGGCAGTAATCCGGTTGCTTTCCTGATCCCCTGTCATCGTGTAATACAATCTTCCGGCGTCATTGGCGGCTATATGTGGGGCAGCACCCGGAAGACGGTGATGATAGGGCGGGAGGCAGCACAGCATAATTATGAGTGATGAGTTATGAATGATGAATTCATCACTCATAATTCCTGATTCATCGCTCATAATTCATTCCTAATTCATCACTCATAATTCATAATTAAATAGCATGTCCTGGGTTTTACGTCTTATTCTGATATTGATATGCTTCAGCACTGAGGCAGCGGGTCAATACCCGTATGAATTTTTCAACAGTAAATATTTTTGGGAACGGATTGTCCGGGACGAACATGATACGCCCATGCCACAGCTTACACGGGCCGACACAGCGATCGTGCTTGTGAGTATCCGTGAACGCCTGTCTGATGGTTACCGCTATATGGCCGAGTCCGCGAATTCGGACAGTCTCCGGTATTTTTTTGTGTATAGTCATAAAGGTAAATGGCGGCTCCGGGAAACACAGGGGCTTTCGGAGGCTGTCAGCTATATGCCCCGGCCTGACAATGACTGGGTTGTGTACACTGAGGGAATGGGGAAGGTGTTTCCCGCAAATGCGGATCGTGGTATGCTGCTTGCCGCGCAATATGATGTGAATGTATTGTTTTATGATTATCCCAGCATACGATCGGATTATAAGCCGTACAAAAATTACCGTTTTGCCTTTCACAGCTCGAAAGATGCGCATGAAGGTTTTATTCCCCTGCTCGACAGTCTCCATTCCCTGCGACTGGCAGGGCAAATGGGATCAGGCAAGCTCTCCCTGTTTTTTCACAGTATGGGTAATAATGTGATACGGGAACTTGCATTGCAAAAGAAAATAGCCCCGTACAACGATCATGTGTGGATAGACAATCTGATTCTGAATGCTCCTTGTGTTCCGCGCCGGAAACACACGCAATGGCTGGAGCGCATTCGGTTTGCCCGTAAGACCTATATACATTATAATCCGGCAGATGGCGCATTGAAATGGGCACGGCTGGCAGGCTTCCGGCAGATACTCGGAGAGCATGCGAAGAAGCCGTTAAGCCCGCGTGTAGCGTATGTCAATTTCAATCTCCTGTGTGGCCGCGGGCACAGCAATTTCCTGGAGTTTAAAGGTTATAATCTTGTAGAAGACGAAGCCCATGCCCACTACCGGACAGTGCTGCATGGCGACACTGTATCACTGGGCAATGCTTCGTTGTACGCGCCTACAGAATACCGGGGTGTGGGATGGGATATATTACCGGTAGAGAACAATGATGACGTCCGTGTCGATGCTGCCCGGTTATAGTTTTTTCAGCAGCGCGGCTGCATCTTCGGGCGTATCGATACAAAAGCTGTCATGCTCTGTGACGGCACATTGGATGGTATATCCATGCTCAAGCCAACGGAGTTGCTCCAGCGATTCTGCCTGCTCCAGCGAAGAAACCGGCAATTGTGTAATTTCTCTTAGAATATCGGTACGGTATGCGTAAATGCCGATATGCTGATAGTAGGTATGTGCAGTAGGCCAGTCGTCGGGTGCGGCGTTTTTCTGATAAGGGATAGCCGCGCGACTGAAGTATAACGCCCGGAGTTTGTGATCCAGCACTACTTTCACCTTATTGGGGTCTTTCAGTATCTCCGGGTTTTTTACCTGCATCACGAGTGTGGCCAGTTCTGTAGCGCCGTCCTGTAATGTTGAAGCCAGCAGGTCTATCTGCTCTGGTAAAATAAAAGGCTCATCGCCCTGGATATTGATCACATACTGGTAGGCTTCATCCTGCTGCTGTAGGGCATCCAGACAACGGTCGGTGCCGCTGGGGTGGTGATTGCCGGTCATGACCACATTCCCGCCAAACGAAAGCACTTCTTCCTGTATCCTTATGTCGTCTGTTGCAACGACTACCTTTTGCAGTTTCGGGCTTTGTATCGTCTGCTCGTACACCCGCCGGATCATGGTTTTTCCGGCCAGATCGATCAGCGGTTTACCCGGGAACCGGGTGGAGGCATAGCGGGCGGGGATAATGCCGAGGATCATAATGGCGCGTTGGGTGTGATGGTGTCTGTTTCTGTTCGCGAATAGAAGGAGACCGGTACTTCGTTCCGTTTTTTGAGATACTGCTGGTAGGTTTCCGTATAGTGCATCCGGTGTGTGATGGTTTCGTTGTATTGACCGCTGATGCCCAGCATCAATTCCGAAAATTCACGTACGGCATGGCGTCCGCCGTCCGATGCTGTGAGATAGTCCACCAGATCGTGCTCAACGGCAAACCCCGACAGCAACGGTGTGCAGGTCCGCTGCACCATGATACGCAAGCCGCAGGCGGCTGCCACGGAAAAATCCAGCACATCGTCAAAAATATAGGCCACTTCACCGGGCGCGAGATGATGGGTGAGGCAGAGGTGGGCCAGGGCAGTGGCCTTGTGGCGAATGCCGTAATACACTGCATTGAAATGCTCGCGCTCTGCCAGTGAAAAAGCAGCTTTGTTTTTTTCGCCTGTGATAATGGCGGTCACCGGTGTTTTCCCCGTACGCAGATAATGATTCAGACGAAGCATATTGGTGCCCATGGAATCTACTTCACTAAATGGGCTGGAACCGTTTTCATCCTTCATGCCGTTGTTAAATACGCCATCCCAGTCAAATACAAAAGCTTTGACCTGGTCCAGCTTTTCGCGCATCAGTTCGGGTGCGATAATAAACTGTCCTTTGAAGTGATCGGCGATATGGAGCAATGATCCGGGCATTTTTTCTGATTGTTACAGGTCTTTCAGATCCTGAATGTCAAGCATTCCCGTAGGTTTGCCATCTTCAGTGATCAGCAGGGTATCTACATTTGTTTGTTTAAACAAGGCGGCTGCATCGTTCAGCAGGGCATCGGCGTCAATGCTGATGGGCGCTTTATAGTTCAGTTCGTCCAGTTTTTTATCCAGGATATGTTCGCCTTCATGCAGGAGCAGTCTGCGGATATCGCCATCGGTAAACACACCTTTTATTGATCCGTCGGCATTGACTACAGTTATAGCGCCGAATCCGTACTCTGTCATTTTCACGATTGCATTCCTGAGCGCGGTATCGGTGTTTACCACCGGGTTGATACCGTTCCATGCTTCCCGTACCCGTACCGTCATCAGCCGGGTATCGCGGAAGAACTGCTCTGTACCCACGGATGTAAAGTTATTATCGGTGAGCGCTTTCAGTACTTTCAGCGGCACGGTAATGGTGTGTACGCCGATGTTGATGGCATTGCGCACATGCTCTGAGTGGCGCACCGAGCTGAACATGATCTTGGTGTCATAGCCATAATGCTCCACAGCATCCACGCATTGCTCCACGAGCGCCAGGGCGTCATGTCCCTGATCCTGCAAGCGCCCTACCAGCGGACAAACATAGGTAGCGCCGGCATGCATGGCCATATAAGCCTGCTGCAGGGTGTACACCAGGTGCACGTTTACGAGCAAGCCTTCTTTACGCAGCATATGGCATGCCCGTACGCCTTCAAGCGATACAGGTATTTTGAAGACAGTGCGTTTGGGGTCAAGCCCGAGGTGCAGTTGCCGCCGTGCTTCTTTCACGATCTCCTCGGCGTTTTGACCCAGGGCTTCGATCTGAAGCACGGGCACCATGTCGGCGAGCTTCAGGATCATCCCGTCGATATCGGTGATCCCCTCACGCTGCATAAAAGTCGGCGTAGTGGTAAGTCCGTTCAGAAATCCGAGCTTTACGCCTTCTTCGATCTCTTTCAGGTTGGCGGAATCCAGGTATAACTCCATTTTTTTTATTTTTATTTAAATGCTGCCTTCCGGGCATGTTTATCGTTAAATAATTTATGCTACTGTCGTTTGCTGCCGGTAGCGCACTTCAAGATCATGTATTTCGATCAGGGGCTTCAGGAATTCTTCCAAGTCATAGACGCAAAGTTGGCTGGCAGCATCACAGAGCGCTTTTTCCGGTTCGGGATGTGTTTCGATGAATACGCCATCCACTCCGGCGGCTACGCCGGCACGGCTGAGCACGGGTAAAAATTCGCGGGCGCCGCCTTTGGCATCAGCGCTGGGTATGCCATATTTGCGAATGGAGTGGGTGATGTCGAAGACCACCGGATAACCAATCTGTGCCATATGGTAAAAGCTGCGGGGATCTACTACCAGGTCATTATATCCCATGGTATAGCCGCGCTCGGTAAGGATGATCTGGTCGTTGCCCGAGTCCGTCACCTTGCCTACGGGATGCTTCATGTTTTCAGGCGCCAGGAACTGCCCGTGTTTGATATTGACCACACGGCCTGTTTTGGCGGCGGCAGTGAGCAGGCCCGACTGCATACAGAGGTATGCCGGGATCTGCAGCACATCACAGACTTCCGCCGCAGGCGCCGCCTGGTCGGGGTAATGAATATCTGTCAATACGGGGAATTTAAATTGTTCCTTGATCTTGGCCAATATTTTAATGCCTTCGCTGAGGCCGGGGCCATCGTAATATTTCAGGCTGCTCCGGTTGTCTTTCAGGAAAGATGATTTATAGATCACAGGGATGTTGAGCCGCGCGCTTACTTCTTTCAGTGTTTCCGCGGTCTTCATCATAACCGATTCATCTTCAATGACACAAGGGCCTGATATGAGGAATAACTCATCTGCCCCGCACCGGATATTGCCAACAGTTACCTGTTTTACACTCATGCACTTTGATTATAGGGGCAAAAATACGTTTAAAACATGGATTTATACGGAGGGTGATACTGTTGGCAAATGTCGTTTTGATATTGTCATTTCATGCGGAGTTGATCATTTTCCCAGTTTTGGGGATTATTGATAATGTAGTTGACGATGTTTTGATAGGATTGAATCTTCCGGATGATATGTTCGTAATAATCGCGTTGCCATAATTTATGGTCAAATGGTTGCCAGCCCAACGATTTGACGCCCCGGATGTATTCATTGGTAGTCATTGTTTTAAACCATTGTACCGCCCTATGTAGGGGCGAACCTATGTGTTCGCCCAATGTGTGTTCACCCAATATGGGTACTCCCAATATGGGTTCGCCCTGCGAACCCGTATCGGGAGGAGGGCAGACACGCAGGTCTGCCCCTACACCGGGGATATTTTCAATAATACAATGGAAATGATTGGGCATTACCACCATTTCATCACATCGTTTGTCGGGGTATTTATATTCCAGTTCGCGGTACCATTTTTCAATCATTTTCCCGGCATCGTTCAATATCATTTCACCATTGTGTATCTCTCCAAATAAACAGGCATTGTTTTGACAGCAGATCGTAATGAAATATAATCCTGCCCACGAGTAATCGTACCCTTTCAGACGTATGGAACGACGGTGATGTATGTCGGGATTGTATTTTATTTTCGGGTTATTCTTTCTGCACATAACCATATGGTTTTTCTCAGTCGCACACCAATACGAAAATACGTTTTTTTATTGCCTGATTCTTGTTTTTTTTATTGATTTTAAATTACTTGTATTGATTTTCATCTGTCAGGATTCCCATTTATTGCTATCTCCGGAACCGGAAATAATGCGTTAACGGATGTTTTTTACGTTTGAGCATATCAGCGATCATATCCATGGCTATAACGGAGAATGTTATACCGTTCCCGCCGAATCCGAGCACAAAATAGCTGTTGGGAAAGTCGGGGTGCGGTCCGATGTAAGGCAGTCCGTCTTTAGTTTCTCCAAATGTGCCTGCCCACACGAAATCTGTGGTAAACTGTTGGTCGGGGAGTAATTTGTTGATTTGTTTTTCCAGCTTCATGCTTTTCGGACCGAGCAGCAAATCGCGTTTGCCGGTGTCTTTGAAATCCTCATCCCCGCCGCCGATCAGCAGCCGGTTGTCATCGGTTGTCCGCATGTATATATACGGGGTTGCCGTGCTCCAGAAAAGGGTGTCGCGGAGATTTGCCAGATCATCTTCGGATTGTTCGCCCACGATCGCAAAAGTGGATACCAGCTTCACAAATTTATCCCTGATTATTTCTGTGCTTTCAAAACCGTTACAGTAAATGATTTTTTTAGCAGAGATGGTATGGCCATTGTCTGTCAGAGCCGTTATTCCGTTCTGTTTATATTGCACCTTGCTGATAGCTGTTTTGTCATAAACCGCCAATCCTTTTTTATGGTTATAGGCCAGGATGTCGTGCGCCAGCCGGAATGCGTCCACGCTTGCGCCCTGCCGCGAAAGAATGCCACCCCAGGTGTTTTTAAACCCGTATTTTTTTTCGATTGCTGTAGATTCCAGCCAGCTTACAGAAAAACCATGTTTTTTTCTCGTTTCAAATTCCTGTATCAGCCAGGCAATGTCTTTTTTGTATGCTGCAAAATAGAGCGAATCTTTCTTGCTGAACCCGGCGTCAGATTTTACCTGGCGGGCGAGTTTCCCTAAATCGTCAATCGCATCGAAGCATGCCCGGTAGCTTCCCACTGCTCCTTCTTCGCCGATCTTTTTGATGAGCCTATACAGCGGCACGTCCATTTCATATTGCAGCATGGAGGTAGTGGCGGATGTACTGCCGTGTGCTATTTCCCTGCGGTCGATAATCACGGTTTCATAGCCCTCTTCCATACATCTGTGTGCGATGACACTGCCGGTAATACCACTCCCCACTACCAGAATATCGGTCCTGATATTCTTCCTGAGCGATGGATAAGAGTTGATAATCCCGTTTTTTACCAGCCAGAATGGCTCATTGGATCGTAATTTCATGTGTTTTTTGAATTTATCTGCCGGGGGCAAAATCTATCCGATAATAAAACAGCGGAAGGAATCCCAACTGGTAGGTGCGATAAAAAGGATCTTTGCCCTGGCCGGCAAGATCGGGGCTGTAGGTAAATGACAGGATATTCTTCGTGCCCAGGATATTCACCAGATCTACAGCAACCTCGTGCGTCAGTTTCCGGCTGTTGATCCGGACGCCGAGTTTAAGATCGGCGCGAAAGTAGTGGGGAGACTGGTGGATATTCCGCAGACTGTCGAGGGGTACGTAATCGCCATAAGTATATGATGCAGCTACATCCGGTGGGGAGTAACGTCGCCCGCCGGCGTAGGTGATTTTCCCGCCGGTAATGAGAGTGCTGTTCTTACCCAGCTTTTTTTCATAGCCGCCGAGCAGGTTCAGGGCAAAGCGGCCGTTGTAATCGGTGCTGCGATAGACGCCGTCATAGCCCCGCGCCTTGCTTTCGTACAGCGCACCGGTAAACAACAGGTAATAGCCCTGCCGGAAAGACCGCGACAACGTCAGCTCAAGTCCATAGTTATAGCCGGCGCCTCCGTTGTGCAGCGTATCGGGGAAGATGCGCTCAAAGTTGTTGCCCTGGTTAATGGAGGAGTAGGAAGAGCCGGGCCGGTGTTCGATCGGGACGTTGAACAGGTATTGATAATAAGCTTCCGTGCGTACACTGATGCTCCTGCCCAGCGAACGCCCGTAGCCCGCAACGAAATGATGGCTTTTGGTGAAGTCAAGGTTGTAATTGTGCATCTGATCCGATGCATTTTGCGGCAGATGAGTGAAGTATTGATACCAGGGCTGTGTCTGGCTGTGCAATCCATAGCCCAGCGAAAACGTACCTGCCGTGCCGGGTTGCCATTGAACACCGGCGCGTGGCTCCAGCGCTTTGGTATTATTGTGGCTTAGGTGCTGGCCGTGTAATCCGGCGGTAATAGTGAGGTTGCGCATAGGAATGAACTTGTACTGGATATATGCCTGCGCCAGGTTGGTATTCCCCTGGTAGCCGATGCGGTATTGCCATGCCTGCTGCGTGGGCGGATATTGCCTGCTGCTGTCAGAAAAATTCAAATGATAAAAGTCATTGATCAGCCCGATGCGTATTACATGTCCCGGGGCGATCCGGCGATTGAGATACCAATGGGCAGAAGTGGTGGTAGTGGCAAATGTATAGCTGAGGATAGGCTTCAGAGAGTCTACCTCCCAGTCGGCATTCCGGAATACTTTTTCATGATCGGCGCCGGTGCGGTGGCCGGAAAGCCCCACGGTGAGCCGGGAGTAGGTTTTGCTGTTGAACCGGTGGCTGTAGGACGCGCCGGCAATGCCTGCATCCGACCGGAAGTACTGGTCCCGGTCAGACTCGCCGTAGATCTCTCCCGAGGCATCTTCCAGGTTGCTCACGATCAGGTCTATATTACTCAATCCACCGATGCCGAACACTTCGAAATTCCCTTTTTCGCCGATCGGGAAATGCAACTTGAACGCAGCATCCTGGTAGTTGGGGACGGAGGCGGTACCCAGTTTTATATTTAATCCCTGGAACAGCCGGAGGGTAGAGTAGCGGTAGGTAACCAGGAATGAAGATTTGTTCTTGCGCGATATAGGGCCTTCTGCCGCAAGCTCGGTACCCAACAGCCCCAGTTGTGCGGTGAACTCATATTTATCGGTATTCCCGTTGCGCATCTTCAGGTCGAAAGCGCCGGCAACTGCATTGCCGTATTCTGCCGGGAAAGCGCCGGTGAGGAAGATACTGCTGCCGAGGGTTTTGTTGTTGAGCATGCTCACCGGCCCGCCGGTAGTGCCGGTAACAGCGAAGTGATTAGGGTTGGGGATGTTGAGGTCTTCCAGCCGCCATAAGAGACCCTGAGGGGAATTGCCCCGGACGATGATATCATTCCTCGAATCGTCGGCGCCCTGCACGCCCGCAAAGTTGGAGGCCATCCGGGCAGGGTCTGCACGGCTGCCCGCATACCGTTCGGTTTCCTGTATATCGAACGTCCTGGCGCTGACGACAGCCATCTCATGGGCCTCCCGTTTCCGGGCCGTGACCATGACTTCCTGCATCGCGCCGTTTTCCTCCATCTGTATATGCAAAACCACTTCTTTGGCCGAAGTGACCAGCACTTCCGGGATCGACTGCCGCTGGTAGCCGGTACGGGAGATGTATAAGATGTATTTACCCACAGGCACATCTCGGATCTCAAAACGCCCGGTGGCATCGGTCATGGCCTGTATAGCTCCGTCCGGTGTGGTGACCGTTACGCCATCAAGGGGGGTGTAGGTGTCGCGATCCGTTACGATGCCGGTGATCCGCTGATGGTGTTGTGCCGCGGAAGGCAGGTGCAGGAGCATCATGGCCGGTAGAAGGAGCCGGAAGAAATGGTAAAAACGGGACATGCAGATGTGTTGATTGTACCTCTAAAATAGAAATCTTATCATTTCTTTTACAGGTTTCTGATGCTGCC
>JBEBVQ010000046.1:0-11036 GCA_040392625.1 Taibaiella soli
CTACAGGGGTGTCTGTGCGCGTTCATAATCCTCCGGGATGCCAATGTCAATGAAATAGGCATCGTGCGTGTACCCGGAAAATACGCCTTCACGTACATACCGTTCCAGGTAATCCTTTTCAAATGAAAATTTTTCCGGAAACGTACGGGCCAGGAACCGTTCGCGGTTGATGCAATAAATACCACCATTGATCAGTCCCGTTTCATAATATTTCTTTTCTTCAAAAGCAGTGATCGTATGCTGTTCATTCACCCGTACCACACCATAGCGTTGGAATTGATGCATGGTTTTAAGGGCGAGCGTAGTTTCAGCGTTATGCCGGCGGTGATGATCCAGCAGCCCGGAAAGGGGAATGCGGAACATGGTATCGCCATTGAGCACGAGCACATTTTGTGTGGTGGATTGCTGCATGGCAAGGCGTATCCCACCGCCGGTGCCTAACGGCTCCTGTTCAATAACATGCGTAATTCCGAAAGGATGGTTTTGCGTGGTAAGCCAGTCTGTGATCACTTCATGGCGGTGACCCAAAGACAATATAAGCCGTGTGCATCCCTGCTGTTCGAGATAGGCAAACATATGCTCCAGGAAAGGCTTTCCCTGAACAGGTGCCATACATTTCGGCTGGTTGCCGATCACGCCGCGGAGCCGGGTACCGAGTCCGCCGGCAAGGATGATACATTCCATGTTCCTGCAAATATCCGAAAATCAACCGTAGGGGCAATCACGCAGGATTGCCCTCATGTATTGCCGGCAGATACAGGATTATCGTTAGTTCAATTCGAATTGCTTCGTAGCCATTTCCTGTACCGCCATGCCGATGGCCGGCGCAGCGGTGGCGGATAATTATCTATTGCAGCAGCCCCTGCTGAATGGCAGCTTTTATCAGGCCGACAGCGTTCTTTACATTCAGCTTTTGGAACAGGTTATACTTATGGTTTTCGACTGTGCGGGGACTTAAGCTAAGCTTATCCGCGATCTCCGGATTGCTGTATTCCTCTACGATCAGTTCCAGAATCTCTTTTTCCCGCCTGCTTAATTTCAGTACCTGTTTTTCCTTCTTCTTCGCCTGTAATAATCCGGAGAGGAGGTCTTCTTTCAATGAAGGATCAAGATACAGCTCGTCGGTATAAAATACCTTTTCAATAGCTTCCGTAAGGATAGTCTTGTCGGCGGTGCTTTTGAGCAGGTATCCCCGGCATCCCAGTCTTATCATGTTTTTTACGAGGATGGCCGAGTCCAGACCGCTCAGGACGAGCACCGGCAGATCAGGATAATTTCTGCGTATATGCACGATCAGCTCGCTGCCTGATTTGTCCGGCATCTGCATATCAAGCAGCAGTACGTCAGGTTGCCGCAGCTTTATCCCTTGCAGAAGGGAATCGCCGTCCGGATAGGTAGCGATCACCTGTATATGCGGTGTGGCATTCAATATCCTGGATATTCCTTCCGCCACCAGCGGGTGGTCGTCTGCGAGCGCTACTTTAATAGGCATAAGTGGTCATTTGCTCCTTCATATGTTCTGCATATTCCCGGGAAAATTTCGCGTCTGCACATATCCGTTGGATGGCCCAGGGCCGTCCAACGGTGTTTTGGATAGATCCGTTTGTTGGCTGGGCTGAGTATTTTAGTTCAATCCAAACTGCCTCGTTGCCATTTCTTCGACTGCCGTGCCGATGGCAAGTGCGGCGGTAGCTGCGGGCGATGGCGCATTCAGTACATGAATGGCATTACCGTTTGTTTCGATCTTGAAATCGTCGATCATTTCACCACCGGGGGAAAGCGCCATGGCCCGCACGCCCGATCGGGAGGCGATGATATCGTCAGATTCCAGCGACGGGATCAGCTTTTGCAGGCGTTTCAGGAAATAGGATTTTGAAAAAGCCCCGCGGTATTCATCCAGCCCGAAGCGCCAGTGCCGGGCGAAAAATTTCCAGGTGCCGCGGAACGACAACGCCGCGGAAGTATCGCGCATACTGAAATCCGTACGGCCATAACCTTCCCGTTTGAATACAAAAACGGCATTGGGTCCGCATTCCACCGTTCCGTTTGTCATTCTCGTAAAATGAACGCCGAGGAAAGGGAATTGCGGATTGGGAACAGGGTATATCAGGTTGCGGACTTTGCTGCGTCCTTTTTCGGTGAGATCGTAATAGTCGCCGCGGAACCCTACGATTGCGGCATCGCCGCGCGCCCCCTGCTTCTGTGCGATACGGTCGCTCTGCAGACCGGCACAGGCCACGATATAATTTGCTTCAAAATTTCCGCGGCTGGTGGCAACGGTGGTTTTGCCATCCTGCCGGATGAAATCCCGGACTTCGGTATCCAGGAAGACGCCGCTGCCCGGAAATTTCTGTGTAATAAGATCTGCCAGCTTTTCGCAAAGGCCGGCATAGTCTATGATACCGGTACAGCCGACACGTATGCCGGCAATGCCTTCGCAAAAAGGCTCGATATCTTTTATGGCTTCCGGAGAGAGCAATTCAATATCCTCCACGCCATTGGCCTGACCGTTGCGGAAGACTTTATTCATATGCGCCAGCTCACTTTCCTGTGTGGCCACGATCACTTTGCCGCACACATCATGCTGCACACCGTATGTACGGGCGAATGAAACCAGCTCGCGCCGGCCTTCCACGCAATTTTTTGCTTTGTACGAGCCGGGCTTGTAATAAATGCCCGAATGGATCACGCCCGAGTTGCGCCCCGTCTGGTGCGCTGCCACCCGGCTTTCTTTTTCCAGGACAGCTATTTTAAGATGCGGATATTTCAGGTTGATCTTATATGCGGAGGCAAGACCCACGCATCCGCCTCCGATTACAATAACATCAAACGAACGGTTATCCATACTGCAGCGGTTTTTAAAAGCGATGCAAAAATAGGAATGTAACCGCAGTTGTAATCACAGGATTTTAATTGCGGTATTTTTCCGGATTTGCGGCAAAAGCATCTTTGCAATATTCGCTGCAAAACCATACGGAGTCATTATTATATACCATGTAATCCGTCCAGGTTTCGTCCCTGACCATGTCACAGATGGGATCAACGTTTTTAGGATCAGTGCCTTCGGGATGCACAACGGATGTATGCGGGGCATGTGCTTCATGTGCATTGTCATGTGTATCTGCATGTTCTTCGCTGGTGGAATTACCACAGCTTGTGACGCCTGTGAGCAGTACGCAGGCAGCGATCGGTAACAGCAAGAGGAGCTTCTTCATGGTCTTTGTTATTGATGAATGATTAAAAGTACGCAGAACTTATGGTTCTGCAAACCGGCTGTCTTTAATAAATGTATGATCCGTAAGTGTATGCAGGAAGCTGATGATGTCTTTCTTTTCATTTTCCGTTAAGGCAATGCCATTGGTAAGAAATGGATCAAGGTTGGGTGCATTGTGTATGCCGTTGTCGTAATGTTCCAGCACCTGTTCCAGCGTTTCAAAGCGCCCGTCGTGCATATAAGGTCTGGTAACGCCGACATTCCGGAGCGACGGCACTTTAAAGCGATAGTTGTCTTCGTCCTTTCCCGTCACGATGCCCCGGCCTTTATCATTAAATACAGGATCCGGCGGCAGTCCGTTATTACGGAATGAAAAATCGGTAAACAGCGGTTCCTTATGGCAGGATGCACAATGAGTGCGGAAAAGATTCAGTCCATTGCTTTCCGCAACTGTCAGGCTCCCGTCATTTTCGCCACGCATATGCTTGTCGTATTTCGAGTTGTCGGAGATCATGGCGCCCATGAATTGCGCCAGCGCCTTGAAGGTGTTTTCGACCGTTGCCGTTTCGCTGCCGAAAGCTCGTTTGAACATATTCCGGTACATCGCATTGCTGTTGAGCTTTTCAACAATACGTTCCGGCTTTTCGTCCATTTCCACCGGATCGGTAATGGGGCGCAACGGCTGGGTCAGGATATGATCTACACTCCCGTCCCAGAACATATCGGGATGCCAGTTAAGGTTGAACAATCCCTGTGCATTCCGGATACCGAATTTGCCGTCAATGCCGTGACTTTGCGGATGGTCGAGATTGGCGAATGCCGCGAATTGCTGATGGCAGGTGCCGCAGGAAACAGAGTTGTCTCTTGACAGACGGGGATCAAAGAACAATTTCCGTCCAAGCTCGAATCCATCTTTTGTAAGCGGATTGTCTTCAAACCGGTAAACGGGTTCCGGCCAGCCTTCCGGGATGTAAAAAGAGACGTCAGCCCCACCGGGGCTGACGTCAAAAGAAGGATCCACCTTACATCCCAGCCAGTGCAGGCAGAATACCATACAACACAAAAACAAGAGGATCACAGACTTTTTCACGATCTGATAAAGTTACTTTATTCTATGCTATAAGTCGCTGACCGCACCTGAAACATGTCGGCGTAATTGTCCGCTATCTTCCGGGCATTGGCATTGGGCATATGGATCGTAGATAATTCGGAAAAGTCAATCAGGCTCGGATCCCTGAACCATTCTGCCAGGTCTGCCTCGATTGAGATGATCCCTACGTTGTCTGATATGGTGATATCCATAGGTAAAGACAAGCTTACTTGCTTGATTGGATTGAATTCCCCGGAGAAGCCGCCGATATGGTAAATGAGCTTTCCGTTTTGTGATGATTGCGGGGAGTTCCCTTCAAACTTGGCCATGATATACCCGGTATTCCAGTCCCAGAACATCCCATGCACGGGATCAAGTGCGCCTGTTTGTGCGCCCGACACATTCCGTATGCTGTCCACCCCGATCAGGAAGCTGATGGAAGTGTACGTACCCGCGGCGATGTTATCCAATGTAAAGCTGAGCGACCCGGGATCATCCTGCTGCAGCAAATGGTAGCTTTCCGGCACTGCATATATATTACCGTTCCTGTCGTGGAATTTGATGTTGCTGATATAATAGCTGAATTTGGTGACCTGGAAAGAGTCGCCGTTATCATTCAGATACCAGTCGCTGTTCAGGTTGATCGTGCGTCCGTTCATTATGTTTTCAAATTCAAAGCTGACGCTGCCGGCAGGATCGTTAACTGCCGGTGGATTGTTATTATCCGGGTTCGGGTCTTCCTTTTTCTTACACGCGGAAAACACAACAACTGACAGTAATAGCAGGCATGCAGCCTGGTGCAAATGTTTCTTCATGGCATTTATATTTTAGAAGTTAAATAGTAAGTTGCAGACGGTTAGTCTGTACCTGTCAGCTTATGGATGAAAGGTAATATCGACAGATTTTGCGGCAGTCTTGCCATCGTGATCAATAATCACTTTTACTTCAAGGGTAGCTGTGGTATGCCCGGTAATATGCGCTTCCCAGTCCCAGTGCTCATGGATCGTCAGTTCCTTTTCGTGTGTATGATCTTCTCCTTCTGTCAGTACACTTCCGTCCTCCTTGTTGGTCAGTTTCCAGGAGTAGCCGTGCAATGTTACCGGGCTTGTTATTACCACATGTATATGCAGCGGATCGCCTGTGTGTATGACTGCATTTTGTTCAGGTGATTGTATATCGATCACCACTTCTTCCTGTACAGATGGAGCAGGGTCTTTGTCCTTGTCTTTTTTACATGCAATGGCGAATAATAGCAGACCGGCAATTGCAAATATGACTGTGATGTTTTTTTGAAATTTGGTAAACATAGTTTTTTGTTTTTAGAATAAATATTGCACCTGTGCCTCAAACCGGGCACGGCTTTTTACTAATCCGCCGGCATAGTGTTCACTCACCGGCAGGCTGACCATTCCCTGAACAGCCACCGGTCCGAGATAGATACCGGCGCCTGCATTGGCGTATAGCTGATAGCCGCCGCTGTATGGATTGGCGATCTGGTATTTATAGCTTTCCATATCCTGCGCCGACCATTCATAACGGATGCCTGCCTGCGGCAGCCAGCTTATCTTCCCGGAATTATTCCAGTAGAATATGCTGTAGCCGTTACTGAACCGGTTGCCATAACGATAGTCGCGGGGATTCACCGTCGGGATGCGGAACAGGGCATCGGCATTGATCCCCCATTTGCCGTAGCGGATCGTATAATTGGTATTGACAACGAAATCCCACGATCCGGTACCGGGCTGCATGTTGGAGAGAATAACACCCTCTTTGTTGGTATATCCGTTCTTCCCCGTGGGCAGTTTGATGCCGCCGCCGGCCAGCAGTGTATGTTTCAGGGTTGTATTGCCGGTGTCTGCATTGTTGACCAGCATATAGTTGGCCAGTAGCTGCACGTCACCAATGCCGGACATGTTGGTGGTGAGGCCCGGCTCAACGACCGTATTATAATGATACGGCACAAAGGCAAACAACTGCACCCGTTCTGCCGGGTAAAAGCGTCCCCAGGCAGTAAGGCTTCTGAAGTGATCCTCCGATTGCACGGGTACGGTTTCCCCGGGTGTAGCAGGGTGTGTACTGGTAAACTCCTGGTATTTATAATGCAGTCCTGCGAAGTGTTTGCGGTATTGCGGCAGGATGCCGAGATAGCTTCCGCCTGCGGCGCATCCGCATATATCGCAGGCTACAGCGCTCCATGCTGTCAGGAGCAACAGCAGGGCGCCACTTATCCATTTTTTCATACAATGGAATTAAGTAGTTAAAAAAATATTAGCTGATTTAACAATTAGCTGATTAGCTAATTATTCTTCGCGACAGACATTAGCTGATCAACACATTAGCTGATTGGCTAATTAAATTAACAGGCAGGGGGATGGAATATGGAAGCTATGGGTGTGTACCCCACCATATGAGGCACAACCGGGTTAAAGGAACGGGGCGCTGCATCCGGATGATGCAGTACCAGATCCATTTCTTCAAATAAGAGCAGATCTGTGATCTCAGCTTTATGATTTTTGGAAGGCAATTGCTGGCCTGTGGAATGATCCTGCCCTTCGCTTGTTTTGTCGAGCTGCTTATTCAACTGGCAGCGGCCGTTACATTTTGTTTGGGGCTTGTCCCTGTTTTCGCACAGGTTGCGGGCAATGTAATCCCTGTTTATGTTGTACCATGCCATAACGCCAAGCTGCACCGTACACTGGTATATAAGGCTAAGCATGAGTATTATGGATACAAGGATACGCATCACAGAACAAAGTTAGCACAATCCCGATTCATAAAAAAACTGATAGATATCATAGATATACCGTAAACCGGCGTGTCTGTATTCATATACCTGGTATGGCATTCAGCAGCTTTTGCGTATATGGATGCTGTGGCCGTATAAAAACATCTGATGTGGCGCCTGATTCTACGATGACGCCGGCCTGCATGATCATTACCCGGTCGCTGATGTAGCGCACTACAGACAGGTCGTGTGAGATGAACAGATACGTAAGCCCGAATTCCTGCTGCAAATCTTTCAGCAGATTGAGTATCTGTGCCTGGATGCTGACATCCAGCGCTGATACTGATTCGTCGCATATCAGCAGCTCGGGGCGCAGCGCCAGCGCGCGTGCAATACCGATCCGCTGGCGCTGACCGCCTGAAAACTGGTGGGGATATTTGTTAAACGCCGTTGCGGGCAGTCCGACGAGATCAAGCAGCCTCAGGGCTTCCTGCCTCAGCCCGGCAGACGGGAGTATGCCGTGGGCGCGCAATGGTTCTGTGATGGCTGTGCCGATCGTGAGGCGCGGGTTCAGTGAGGATGAGGGATCCTGGAATACCATCTGTATCCTGCGGCGGATCTGCATCCAGGTACCCCTGCCGGCATTCGTCAGTTCGTATGTTTTAAAGCGGGCGCCGCCGCCTGTAATGGTGGCCAGCCCCATCAGCGCACGGCTGAGCGTGCTCTTGCCGCAGCCGGATTCACCGGCCAGCCCCATTACCTCTCCGCGCTTTAATGTAAAGCTCACGCCATTGACCGCTTTGTAATAAGCTGTCGCTCTGCCCAGCCAGTCGGTCTGTACCGGAAACCAGACATCCAGGTTCTTTGTTTCAAGTAATGTTTCATCCGGGTGTGATGGGGTATGAGTTGCCGCCGGTATTGTGTTCTTTACCGACGCTATTGCGTTTTCCGGTTGCCAGAAGTCGGACACCAGTGGTAATCTCCGTCCGGCTTGTTGTGCGGTGGGTCTGCATAAAAGCAACGCTTTGGTATACGGATGCTGCGGATGGGATAATACTTCACGCGCCGGCCCGTATTCTATCACCTCGCCGCGATACATCACAAGCACATCGTCTGCGGTGGTACGCGCCAGCGCCAGATCGTGCGTAATGAAGATGATAGCCGTATGGTATTCCTGCTGCAATTGTTTCATCAGCAGGAGTATTTCTTTTTGCACGGTGACGTCAAGCGCCGTTGTCGGCTCGTCGGCAATGAGCACATCGGGATGGTTGCACATAGCCATTGCGATGAGTACACGCTGCTTCTGACCACCGGATATCTCATGCGGGAAGCGGTGATACATCTCCTGCGGATCCGGTAACTGTACTTGGGCGAACCATTCCACAGCAAGAACTTTTGCTGCTTTGCGGGAAATATGCTGATGGGCAAGGATGCTCTCCGTCAGTTGTTTCCCGATCTTCATTACAGGATTCAGCGCACTCATTGGCTCCTGGAATACCATGCTGATATCCTTTCCGCGTATGGGATTGTGATCTGTACGGGTGTGCAGTCGTATCGTGCCGGACACAGTGGCTGACGGCGGTTGCAGACCCATCAGCGCCAATGCCGTGAGTGATTTGCCGGAACCGCTTTCTCCCACAATAGCCAGTGTTTCCCCCCTGCCGAGACGGAAAGAAAGATCTCTGACTGCCATAAAGCGAGGTGTGCCGGCGAAAGACACTTCCAGATGGTCAACAGAAAGTATGGGATTCAGCGCGTTCAAAAGCGGAGATGTTTTACGGTAAGCCCGTCATTGATCAGCTGCCGCAGCGAATCGATCCCGATCTTCAGGTGTGGCTCTACAAATCTTCTGGTTACGGACTTGTCGCTGACGGCGGTTTTTACACCTTCGGGTGTCATAGGCTGGTCGGAGACCAGCAGCAGCGCTCCCGTCGGGATCTGGTTGTAAAAGCCCGCGGAGAAGATAGTAGCAGTTTCCATATCAATAGCCATGACGCGGATGCGCTGCAGGTATTCTTTGAAAGCTGTATCATGCTCCCATACCCGGCGGTTGGTGGTATAGACGGTGCCGGTCCAGTAGTCGTGCTCGTAGTCCCTGATGGTGGTGGAGATGGCTTTCTGCAGGGCGAATGCCGGGAGTGCGGGTACTTCGGGCGGGAAGTAATCATTACTTGTGCCTTCGCCGCGGATGGCCGCAATCGGCAGGATCAGGTCGCCTACTTTGTTTTTCTTTTTCAATCCGCCGCATTTCCCGAGAAACAGTACTGCTTTGGGGTTTATGGCAGACAGCAGATCCATCATGGTGGCTGCGCCCGGGCTGCCCATGCCGAAATTGATGATCGTGATACCATCGGCGGTTGCGCAGGACATAGGTCTGTCCAGACCCGTTACCGGAACATCATTGATCTCTGCAAACAGCTTTACATAATTGCTGAAATTACACAGCAGAATGTATTCGCCGAAGCGTTCAAGCGGCTGACCGGTGTACCGGGGAAGCCAGTTTTTCACGATGTCTGCTTTTGTTTTCATGATTCTACTTCAAATATAAGGGTTAGGGGGGAGTTTTAATTAGCCAATTGGCTGATGTGATGATTAGCTGATGATTGCTCGCGATGGACATGAGCTGATTAGCTAATCAGCTAATTAAAACCGCCGTACTTTTGCACGCAAACTTATATCTCATGGTGGAAGCGCATCAGAAAAGAGCCGTTGCGGTATGGCTGATGATAGGTGTTTTTATGATCATCGGGCAGATATTGCTCGGCGGCATTACCCGGCTCACCGGTTCCGGCTTGTCGATTACGGAGTGGAAGCCGATACTCGGCGCCATTCCACCACTTAATGAAGCAGACTGGCACGAGGCCTTTGATAAGTACAAACAGATCGCGCAATACAAGTACCTGAACAGTGATTTTACACTCGGTGATTTTAAGGCAATCTATTTCTGGGAATGGCTGCACCGGCAGTGGGGGCGTTTGATAGGCGTTGTGTTTGCTATTGGCTTTATCTGGTTTCTTGTAAAAAAATATTTCAACCGGGAAATGATCGTGCCCCTGATTGTTTTATTCATATTGGGCGGCCTGCAGGGCGCCATTGGCTGGATCATGGTACAGAGCGGTCTCAATGATACCGATCTGTATGTGAGCCATATCCGGCTCTCGATACATTTTATGGCAGCGCTTGTTTTGTTGTGCTATAATCTGTGGTTTGCCTTGCGGCTGATCGTGCCGGAACGCGAGAAGATGGTGCATCCGGGTTTATGGCGTTTTAATATCATCACCATTGTACTGCTGACGGTGCAGTTGATATACGGTGCATTTATGGCAGGTTTGCGTGCGGCGCCGTCGGCGCCTACCTGGCCGACGATCAATGGCGCATGGCTGGTGGAAAATACGGCTTCTTACGGTAGTCGCACATTTCAGGGCCTGCAGGTGGTCACCGACCATCCGCTGATGGTACACCTGATCCACCGTACGCTCGCTTATATCCTGTTTTTTGTAATCATTTACGGAGCTGTATGGTTATACAGTACCGCTAAAAAGAGCAGTAATGCCTTACTGAAAAAAGCTGCGATATGGCCGGCCATACTGGTGAGTCTGCAGGTGCTGCTCGGTATTTTCACAGTACTCACTGGGCCGCAGATAGCGTACAACCGCTTCGGTATTTTTGAATCTTTTGCCCAGGCGCATCAGTTGGTGGCCATGTTCCTGATCATGTCGCTTACACTGAATTTGTACTTAGTACGGCGATAATTTTATTAGCTGATTAGCCAATTAGCTAATCGGCTAATTCAAGGTCACATTTTCTTCAACGCCTGATCTTTCCGGTCGCCGTGCCTGTTATGCTTATTGTAATGCAGGTCCACACCGATACTCAGCATCAGCAGGTTGGAACGCTCATATGAACTGTAAGGCCGTATCAGCATGCCGCTGCCGCCGGGATCGGTCATGGTATAATCCTGATTCATAAAATTCCCAGGATAATACTGCAGCTTAAGTGTAACGCCC
>JBEBVQ010000047.1:0-10957 GCA_040392625.1 Taibaiella soli
ATTATGGTGTACAGCGATTCGTCGTATGTGGTCAACGCCATAGAGAAAGGCTGGCTGAGAAACTGGCTGCGTACCGGTTTTAAAGGAAAAAAGAATGCAGACCTGTGGCGGCAATACGCAACATTGGCACAACAGCATCGCATACGTTTTGTATGGGTAAAAGGGCATGCAGACAATCCGCTGAACAACCGGTGTGACCAATTAGCGACGGCAGCAGCCGACAGCGGCCAATGGCTGGTGGATGAAGGGTATGAGCAGAACGAACCGTAGAGACGCGATTTATCGCGTCTCCCGCATAATGCATCCGGGGGCATGGTCTGGTCAATCGGAGACGCGATAAATCGCGTCTCTACCATGTTTCGCATCATTCCACACGCTTTGCTCCGTCCACACCACCTGCTGTTTAAATGGTGCCTGCCGCTCCGGGCACGGATCCACGGTACATAAGCTGCATTGGAAGGGCATGCAGGCATCGATATGTATAAACAGCTCCACTTTGCTTCCGAAATGGCTTTGTATCAGCGTTTCCAATGCATGGATCTCTTTGTCGGCTTCTATAACCTGGTAGTACCAGGGGATCGTGAGGTGAGCATCTATATGCAGGTTGGCGCCGTACTGGATCACGCGGAAATTATGCAGATCTATCCATTGCGGCTTCCGGTGCTGCTGTAAAAAGCTGATCACTTCACGCACCAGCTTCTGATCCGTCTCGTCCATAATGCCGGCCAGGGATTTCCGGATCACCTTGTAGCCGGTGCGTAATATCAATATGCCCAGCAAAAGCGCCACGGCGCTGTCGATCCATTGCCAGCCGGTGAGCAGCAGCAGCCCCAGTCCGGCAACCACCGCAAAGGTGGACCAGGCATCGGTCAGCAGGTGCCTGCCTGCGGCTTCCAGTGTTGCGGAGCGCTGGCGGATACCTGTGCGTACGGCATACCTGCCCAACAGAAAATGGATGATGCCTGCAATGACAGAGATAACCATCCCTGTGCCCAGTTGCTCCAGTGCTCCGGGATGAAGCAGGCGATCAACGGCTTCGTATATGATGATCACGCCTGCGACAATGATCAATGTACCTTCTATAGCGGCTGATACAAATTCGGCCTTGCCATGCCCGTAGGGATGATTAGTATCCCTCGGCCTGGCTGCAAATACAATGCTGTACAAACCTATGAACCCGGCCACCACGTTAACGATACTCTCCAACGCATCTGTGAGGAGGGCAACGGAATGAGTCAGATGCCAGGCCAATAGCTTTCCGGCAAGCAATACCAAAGCGGTAAAGGCGATAAGTCGTTGGAGGTGGATGGAAGCGGCCATAGGCCGGCAATGTACGAAAGAAAGCGCAGGCTCCGCACCCCCGGAGGCACTATTTAACCATGAATGGTCTTATCCTTTAATGATCCGCAACACCCCGGATCTTCAGCGACAATACATCAGGGTGCAGCTGGAGCGAATCGAGCGTAGCGTCGGAGAACGGTATTTGCAGCTTATATTTTACTGCCCGTGAGGCAAACAGGCCCAGCACATCCTCTCCCTTGAAGTTAGTGTAGTTGGGCTTGATCTGGTCGCCCGTCAGGCCGCCGGATGCCATCTGGTATTGGCGGTACGTATATACCTCTTCTGTTGCCGCCCATACAAATATGTCGCAGCTATCAATGTAGCGTTCTATATCAGCCGCAGCGGGTTGCATGGTGTTGATCAGGTACGGGTAAAATTTGCTTTGCTCCACGGACATCGAAAAACCGTTTGCCGTATAGTCGCCGCCGGCAAAGTTCCAATCGGCTGAATGCCGCTTTTCTTCATTGGTATGGATGTTTTTATCCACCCAATGGAAACGGATGACTCCTTCGTACAACCTGGCGTTTGCCGGCGCCCTTAAATTGATCGTAAACTGTCCGTTTGGCCTGTTTGCATTGACGAAATTAACAGTGAAATCAGTCCGGCGAAATTCAAAAACAGTGAAATCACCCGGCTCTTCTGTAGCATTGTTGGAGATGACGGCTGTTTCAGCGGAATCAGTCTTTCCGGTTTCCGTATTTTTTATGACCAGCCGGTACCTGTTGGCCGGGTTCAGGGTTTGCTTGTATTTATAAGCATAATGAGGTGTGTTGAAAAAATCCCCCTGTTCTTTAGGGTAACCTTCTGCAGTCAGATCCACACGGGAGAGCACCGTTTCACCGATCACGGCATTATTCACATTGATTTCCCGGATGCGTACATCCAACGACCTGTAAAAGCTGGAGTCTGCGTCTTTTGCCATATCCAGCGCACTTTTCGATTCATCGAGGAATGCTTTCTGGATGCGTATATAATGTGCCGTATCGGCCATGTTCAGTAGCCCGTAGCCTACCGTTACTTCTTTGTATGGAGCAGCTACATTAAAATCTTCAGAACAGGAAATGGCGCCTGTAGTCAACAAAAGGGCGAGCACGCCCCCCGGTATTTTTTTCATCCGTAATTACGCTTTCGGTAAAATTGAAACAAACCTACATTAAAATAATGGAAAGTTGAAAATGGAAAATGGAAAGTGGAGATGGATCAGTGATTTATTTTCTGAAAATTAGTTCGATATAAATTAGGGCTAATCATATGCAGTGCGTCAAACACATTGGTCATATTTTCACATTAAACACATTTATCACATTAAGCACATTTCCAAAATGAGTCTGCTCTATTTTTCACACAAATACCTACCTTTGCGTTCCCAAAAGCGGATGTGGTGAAATTGGCAGACACGCCAGACTTAGGATCTGGTGCCGCGAGGCTTGGGGGTTCGAGTCCCTCCATCCGCACGTATGTTCAGCCGGCTTTTACAGCGGCTGTTTTTTTAAACCACAATAAATAAAAAACTGAATGGCCACGGTAACGCGTGAAAATATCGGGACGCTGCATGATAAAATCACCGTAAAGCTGAGCAAGGAGGATTATCTGCCTGCTTTCGAGAAGTCCCTGAAGCAATATGCCCGTAATGTCAATATTCCCGGTTTCAGGAAGGGTATGGTTCCCGGCGGGATGATCCGCAAGATGTATGGCCAGAGCTTGTACAATGACGAAGTGCTGCGTATGGCCGGTAATCAACTGGAAACATATCTCCGTGATGAAAACCTGGCGATCTTTGCCCAGCCTATGGTATTGCCCGGCGAAGCCCTGAATCTGGATATGAATGCACCCGGTGATGTGGATTTTTCTTTTGAAGTGGGTCTGAAACCTGACTTTGAGATACCGGCAATAAAAAATAAAGCGCCGCTTACCCTGTACAAGATCGATGTGTCTGATAAAATGCTGGACGATGAAGTAGAACGTCTTCGCCGCCGGTATGGGAAGGTGGAAGACCAGGAGGCTGTATCTTCCGGTGATGACATCATCTACGCTTTTTATGAGCCGGTTGACGCAAACGGGCAGGTCGCGGAAAATGAAGAGAAAAAAGAAGACACCGTATTGTTTGAGAAGCTGCCGGCAAAGCTGCAGGAACTGCTGCAGGGGAAGAAAGCGGATGACAGCATTGTTTTTGTGCCTGCAGAGATCGCTTCCGGTGAAGAATTGATGGCATTCCTGAAAGATCCGCTGAAGACAACGGAAGATCAGGCGCAGCAGCAATACCGTATGACGCTGACCAAAGTAGGGCGGCTGATCCCGCGCGAGCTGGATGAGACTTTATTTGCAGAAGTTTTCCCCAATGACGATGTGACTTCAGCAGCTGACTTTAAAGAACGTATCAAAACAGAGCTGAATAAAGAGTACGAACGGATCGCCCGCGAACGCTTCAATAATGAAATTTATGAATTGCTGGTGCACCAGACGCCGGTAGATCTGCCTGCAGCGTTTCTGAAGCGCTGGCTGAAGGAAGGCCAGGAGCATCCGAAATCGGAAGCTGAGGTAGAGCAGGAATTTCCATCGTTCGAGCATCAGTTGCGCTGGACGCTTATCTCCGACAAGCTGATACTGGAAAATGAAATAAACGTTCCCCGCGAAGAAGTATTGAACGACATCAAAGGCCGTGTACTTTCCTACTTTGGTATGGAGGCTGATGAAGATGTGGACTGGCTGTCCGGTTATATGGCGAAAGTGGAGAAAGACGAGAAGACAGTAAACGAAACATATCGCCGCCTGCTGTTCGATAAATTATTCGCATTTCTGCAAACGCAGTTTACCGTAACGGAAGCTGCTATCAGCGAAGAAGAGTTCTTCAAGCTGCCGGATGCACATGCGGCACACCACCACCACCACTAATAATTGAGAATTGAAAATGCAAAATTGAAAATGGGGCATTGAATAAACTCAATGCCCCATTTTCAATTCTTAATTCTCAATTTTCCATTTTCAATTATTCTGCTACTGCGTTCGCCGCTTTCTGCTTCATGCGTTTTACCCAGCCTTTGAAGCGGAAGCTCAGCAGGCAAAGAACGGGTACCAGGATCAGTGTCAGGAAGGTAGCAAAGCTCAATCCGTAGATCATTGTCCAGGCCAGCGGCGCCCAGAAGTCAGCGCTGTTCCCGCCAAAGAAAAGGTGCGGGTTCAGTTCACTGAACAAGGCCCCGAAATCAATATTCACCCCGATCGCTAATGGTATCAGTCCCAGGATGGCCGCTGCCGCCGTCAGCAGCACCGGCGTCATACGGGTACGCCCGGCCTCTACAATAGCCTCGTGCGGATCCATGCCATCCTGCAGCATCAGATCCATAAATTCCACCAGCAGGATGCCGTTACGAACCACAATCCCTGCCAGCGCTACAATACCGATGCCGCTGATGGCTATGGCAAAATCCGTTTTAAAGATCGCCAGCCCCAGCATCACACCGATAATGCTGAACAGTACCTCACTGAGTATGATCACAGTTCTGCTCAGTGAATTGAACTGCAATACCAGCAGCAGGAAGATCAAGGCAACCGATATGAGAAAAGCATTGCTGAGGAAGCCCATGGTTTCAGCCATATCCTCCTGCTGCCCGCCCATGCGGATGTTGATCCCGGCCGGGGTATTAAATTGATGTATTTCGTTCTGAATGGCCTGTACGACTTCATTGGGGTTGTAATCGGTCAGCACATTCGATGACAGTGTGATGATCCGCTTCAGATCTTTCCGTTTGATGCCCCCGTATGTGGTGGCATAGCGGATGTCGGCAAAAGAGCTTACCGGCACCTGGCGTACAACGCCGCCCATGCCCATATCACGGTATATGATCGGCATGTTGCGTACTGCGTCTATGTTTGCCCGCTCATCTTTTGCGAGCCGCAATGTGATCGGGTAGTCGTCGTTGGCATCGCGGAAGCGGGATATTTCTTTGCCGAAGATGGCCGTCCTCAAGTTATTTACAATGGTATAGCTCGATATCCCTTCCATGTTCATACGCTCCCTGTTGAGATCAAAGATGATCTCCGGGTTCCTCGCCTGGAAGTCGCTGCGCAGCTCTTCCACACCGGCGATCTGTTTTGCGTCCAGATACCGTTTCAGCCGCTCGGAGGTCGCGATCAGGGAATCGAGATTATCGCCGATGATCTCCACTACAATAGGTTTGGGCAACGGAGGGCCGGCGCTTTCTTTGTCCACAGTCACTTCTGCACCGGGGATATCTCTTACGGCTTCCCTTATCTTCTCCATATAGCTGCGGGTGGAGACGCCGCCACGTTTCGAATATTCCACATAGGCCACCGTCACCTTCCCTTTGTTCGGGAACTCGCCGACTTCGCCGCTATTGGGGTCCACAGCGCCCACCGTCACGTTGGATATGACCGACTTGACCACAGGGTTGTATTTACCTTGTTCCAGGTCGATATCCAGCGCTTCATATACTCTTTTCTCCAGCTTTTGCAGTACTTCGTTGGTATATACCTGGTCGGTGCCCACGGGCATGTTCAGGTAAACATAGGTGAAGTTGGGTTGTGCATCCGGAAAGAACAGGATATTCGGCTGGCGGATACCTACCAGGATAACGGCCAGAAAAAACAGCCCGATCGTGATGCCCACCACCTTCCAGGGGTGCGCCAGCGACCGCTTCAGCCACCGGGTGTACCAATCACGGAATGCCGGCCATAATTTGTTCTGGAATTTGTGTATCCACCTGGAGAATACAAACTTCTCCAGCAGGACGCACAGGTAGATGAAGACAATAAAGTTACCGATGCCCCATGCGCTGAACAGGTAGCATATCAGCGCCAGGGAAAGGAAAATAATAGTAATTGCCCGGTCTTTTTTGTTAAACCTGCGTCTCCCTGTAACCCGGCTTTCATCATGCGGTTTCATGAAGTCCACTGCAAATACCGGGTTGATAATATATGCTACCAGCAGTGATGCCAGCAGTGTGATAATGAGCGTGACGGGCAGGAAGAACATAAACTCCCCGATTACGCCTTGCCAGAATGCCAGCGGGATGAACGGCATGAGCGTAGTGATCGTACCGGTAAGCACGGGTAAGAACACCTCGCCTGTCGCAAATTTGGCGGCGTCCTTGATCGGCATTTTCCCATTGTCGTAGATACGGTGGGTGTTCTCGATCACGACAATGGCATCGTCCACCACAATACCCAGCGCCAGCAGGAACGAGAACAACACGATCATGTTCAGCGTAAAGTCGAATCCCGGCATTACCAGGAAGGCGATGGCACAGGATAGGGGTACGGACATCGCCACGAACAGGGCATTGGTAACGCCCATGAAGAACATCAGGATGATCGTTACAAGCGTAAAGCCGATAATGATGGTGTTCACCAGGTCGTGCAGTGTAGTGCGTGTTTCTTCAGACTGGTCGCCGGTGATCACAATGCTCAGGTCTTGGGGCAGCTCTGTTTCCTGCAGCTCTTCAAGCAAGTGATTGATCTTGTCGGATGCCTCGATCAGGTTCTCTCCGCCGGCCTTGATCACATTCAGGGTGATCACATTTTTGCCATTCAGGCGTGCAAAGCTCTTTTGTTCTTCAAAGCTGTCTTCCACCTCCGCAATGTCCCGCAGGTAGATGGCGCTCCCTTCCTGGTTTTTGACGATGATATTGCCGATCTCCTCAGCAGATTTAAACTCGTTTTTGACGCTCAGGAGCCTTTTCTGGTTGTTCATGGCCACTTGTCCCGTAGTGGCAGAGATATTCTCCATAGCCACGGTTCGGTCTATATCATCAAACGTAAGACCGGCGGCCTGCATCTTGAACAGGTTCACATTGATCTGGATCTCCCGTTCCAGTGCGCCTACCATATCCACCCGCTTGATCTCATTCAGCTCTTCGATCTTGTCCTGGATGCGGTCTGCATATTTCTTCAGCCGGTTGAGGTCATAATTACCGGATATATTCACATACAGGATCGGTAATTCAGACAGGTCGATATCCATCACCTCCGGCTCATTCGGGAGGTTCTGCGGCAGATCGGTACGTGCCTTGTCCACAGCGTCTTTGACCTCCTGCTTGGCATCGTCCACTTCCACATCTGTATTGAATTCTACAATGACCACGGAAAAATCCTGGAAGGAATTGCTGGTCACTTTCTTGACCCCGGTCAGGTTTTTAACTTCTTTTTCGATCGGTTTGGTCACCAGGTTCTCCATGTTCTCAGGAGAGGTGCCGGGGTAGAATGTTTGTACAATGATCTGGGGGATCTGTATCTCCGGGAAGCTTTCCTTGGGCAGGTTCATATAAGTCATGAGACCCGCCAGGGTAATGATCACCGTGAGTATATAAACAGCCGTCCGGTTGTTTATGGCCCAGGTGGAGGGTTTGAATTCTTTGAATTGGTCTTTCATATATCGGCGGCAATGAGGTTAATATGATTAATGTATGGTGATCGGTGTTCCGTTGTTCAGTTCTTCATACCCTTCAGTGATGACTTTGTCGCCTGGCTTCAGGCCCGACAGCACTTCAGCCTTGCCATTGGATGTATGCCCGGTGGTAATCATCACCGGTTTGGCCTGGTTGCCTGCTGCGATGTACAGCATTTCTCCCTGCGCGGTTTTCTGTATCACGGATATCGGTACCACAAGCGCTTCTTCATGAGTGTAGTTGTAGATCTTCATCCGGCAGCTCATGTTCGGGTGCAGCATCTTGTTGCTGCCCAATGCTACCTGTACCATGAAGCCGCGGGAAACGGGATCCACGGCCTGCGACACATAAGAGAGCCGCGTCCGGATGCTGTCGCCGGATTCAGGGAAGATCAGCGTTACCGGATTGCCGGTCTGCACTTTGCCCAGGTAGTTTTCACCGAGGGTTGCCTCTGCTTTCAGCTTATCGTGGTTCACCACGCGGATAAAGCTCACCGGGGAACCCGGCATCGATGCTTCGCCTTCTTTGACGTTGACCAGATCTACCGTGCCTGAGATGGGGGAAACGATCCGGAACATATTCCTTTGTGCAACGGTGGCATCGTATTGCCCCTGCATGGATTCATAGTTGGCTTTGGCCTGGAGCAACTGTACCTCCGTGCCGATATTTTGCTGCCACAATTTCTGCTGCTTTTCATACAGCGCTTTTGCCAGCGTAAGCTGTGCTGCCTGTGCCTGGAGCTGCTGCTCTACGGCAGCCGCATCCAGGGTTGCCAGCACTTGTCCTTTCTGTACTTTTTGCCCGGGACGCACCAGTATGTTCTTTACCACACCCTGCATCTGTGGCGTAGCATTGATATTTTCATCACCGGTGATCTGGGATTGCACTTCAACATAAGCTCCGAAAGATACCGGTTCCATTACCGTTACACCGACAGAGGTGGTTTTCCTGGCCGTATCCGGGATCTGGCTTTCCAGTTGCGCGATCTTCTGATCCAGTGTTGCCCGTTCTTTTTTCAGGCGGTTGAGTTCTGCTTCGGGATTTGTGCCCTTATTGCCTCCGCAGGAGGCCAGCGCCAGCGCTGTGATCAATAATAGATATACGGAGCTTTTCATAAACGGAGTATTGCTGTATTTTAAGGTTCGGATGTGCATGTGTAGCATTTGATAGCGGTTATTTGAATGTTCCCATGGCTTTACGCAGATCGGCGTCTGCATTGACAACATCAAGCAATGCCTGGAAGTAATTATTTTGTGCCTGGAGCAGGTCATTCTGCGCCTGGGTAAGCTCCAGGTTGCTGCCTACGCCGGCCTGATATTTTTTACCGGACAGGTCGAGTACGCTTCGTGCCAATTCCAGATTCCGGTTCTGATTCTGAAGCGCGAGGAGGCTGTTGCGCAGGGTACTGGCGGCCTGCCCGGCCTGGAAGTCTATCCCCAGCCGGAGGTTATACATATCATTGTTGGTCTTTTCTATTGCCAGTTTGGCTTGTTTTACCCGGCTCCGGCGCTGCATCCCGTCAAATAAAGGCACATTCAGTTGCAGTCCGGCCATGGAATAGAAGATGTATTTTTCGTTGAACAGGTCTTTGAAGTTGCTGGAAGCGTAGTTATATGCTGCCGACCCGAATGCTGCCAGCGAGGGTAAGCCTGAGAACCGGTGCCTTTTCAGATCGTACTCGTTGAGCTTGAGCTGTGTCTGCAGCAATTGAAAATCCGTCCTGTTGCTATAGTCCACTACAGGGTTGTGCGACAGCGCCTGCGCCTGGAGCAGCGTCTCTTCTATAGCCGTGTCTGTGAGCCGTACCGGCTGATCGATCTCCATCCCCATCTGATACTTCAGCAGTTGCTCGGTCAGTGTGAGGATATTGCCGATACGGATGCTGTCGGTAGAAAGGTTGTTGACCTGTACGTTGGTACGGTCAACTTCAATTTTCTCTACAAACCCGCTTTCGTACAATGCCTCGATCTCGTGGATGAGTTCCCGGGCATTGGCGAGCGAGCTTTTCAGTATCCCGTATTGCCTGTGGGCAATGACCAGGGCGTAGTAAGCTTTCTGTATGTTGTACCGGATCTCTTCCTCCGTTAGCTGTTTCCCCTGTTCTGCCAGTTGTATAATAGTATTCTTTGCCTGCAGGGCTACGAGAATACTCCCGTCAAACAGTATTTGCGATGCCGTGACGCTGGCCGTATTGCTGAAGCGGGGCATGAAGGTTACCGGGATGAATTTGTTCTGTCCTATCAGACTGGGGTCCATGAATTCTGCCGGTACAAAGGTCTTGAGCGGATCTATATAACCCGAGAATTCTCCTTTGGCACTGATCTGGGGATAGGCCAGACCGGTTATTTCTGCATTTTTGGCACGCTGTATCAGTACGTCCAGCGTGGCATTCTTTGCCAGGGCAGCATGTTTGATTGCGTAATCCTGAGCTTCCTCCAGACTAAGCGAAACAGGGGTGTGTTGAGCGCCTGCGCTGTATGCAGTAAGCAACAGCGCGGCAGTCAGTAAACGGGGAAATGCCGGTTTTATCATTTTAAATTATTGCTTTAGGTATTGAGCCTTGTATTTCTGGTATAGTTTCTCTCCTTTATGTGTCATGATACCGTACATGAAATGCTCACACAGTTCGCGGTTTACGTACCGCAGGTCGTGATGGTCATTCACCAGCAGCGTCGGCTGAAATGCCAATAATGACGCCTCTATATGAAATCGTGCCATCAGATCGGGATTCAGCCCGGTACGATACAGGCCGTCTTCCATGCCGCGGATGATATTCTCCCGCAGTATCTCAACATTCTTTTCCAATATCCTGACCCGGAACAATTCATATGCCTCCGGGTAATAACGCTGCAGCTCCAGAAAAACCAGCGGATTGGTATGCTTATGATTCTGGTCGAATAATTCGATCAGCCGGATCATCTCGGCCACCGCATTTTCAGCATTGCTCACAATAGCCGTGCAGTTTGATACCATATGCTCCATATACCAGGACAGCGACTCGTGTATCACCTCGTTCTTATTGGCAAAGTGCTGATACAGCGTTTTTTTTGAAATGCCCGCTCTGCGTGCAATATCATCCATCGTGATGGTTTTAAAACCATATTGACGGAATAATTCAGCCGCAGCGCTCAGTATCTTTGTTAGTACGTCCATGATTACGCAGCAAAACTAAGGAAACATTTTTCATAAATAAACGTTTCCTTAGTTTTTTT
>JBEBVQ010000048.1:0-10922 GCA_040392625.1 Taibaiella soli
AATACATCAAAGTGGAGTTATTAGGTTATGTCTCAGGATTTGCGCCGGCACATACGGCAGCGATGGTGCCGGGGGTAATACCGGCCACAGTCTTCACCCGTATATTGACCGGATACGATGTGCTCACACAATTGGTATCGCTGTTACGCACTGTGAGCGTACCTGTGTAAGTACCGGGCAGCGCCGTACCAGGTATGGAAATACTAATCAAATTTGCAGGAAGTATTGCATCCGTCACATCCGAAAAACCGGGTGCGGATGTCCACACAATACTATACCGGTCAGGATTACCGGCAGGAGCTGTATAGGGCAGGGCAACACCTGTGGCGCCAAAACACACAGCCGGGATCGTACCGGGGTTAATGCCGGCCGCTGTCTTCACTTTTACGCTAATGCTGTAGTTTGTGCTGATACAGTTTGAATCACTGTTACGCACTGTCAGTGTACCGGTATAAGTCCCCGGTGCGGCGCCGGACGGTATGCCGACGCTAACCGGGCTTGACGGCAGCGCAGCATCCGTCACATCCGTAAAGCCGGGTGCAGCGGTCCACGTTATACTATAGCGGTCGGGATTACCCACAGGATTTGTATAAGGCAATGAAGCGCTTGCAGCGCCGGCGCACACCGGTGTAATTGTACCGGGCGTAATTTCTGCCGTCGTTTTTACGCGGACGCTGATATTTACAGGCGTGCTTGAGCAATTTGTTGTCGTGTTATGAACGGTTAATGTACCGGTATAAAGGCCTGCAGGCGTACCGGGAGCTACCGGTATGCTAAAGCTACTGAAAGGGAGGGCGCTGTTGCTGACGTCCTGAAAGCCTGCCGTCAGAGCATCTGTACTCCATAAAATGCTATACTGCGTGGGCATACCGGTTACTGCTGTATAAGGTAGTGTTGCGGTGGCAGCACCGAGGCATACAGAGGGATTGGCGCCCAATGTAATGGTCGGAGCGGTGATGATTTTCACGCTCAGCGGGGTAAGGTTGCTCATACATCCTTTTGCCGAGACCAGCAGGAAGCCGGAATAAGTACCCGGTATGGCTGTGGAAGAAACCGGTATGGGAACCGGGCTGCCTGTCAGGGCCGAATCCATGGCAATCTGGAAACCCTGACCCATTGCCGTTCCATCCCATTGAATGGAAAATTTATCCGGATCACCGGTTGCCGTATATGCCTGGAGCGCTACGGCTGTGCCTGCGCACACTTCCGGCGCTGCTCCCAGGGTTATGGAAGGCAGAGGTTTCACATACATCAGTTTAGTAACAATGGTAGAGCAACCGGTGCTCCGGTTCTCTACTGTATAACTGATGGTGACATTGCCGGAGTTGATGCCGGTCACCATACCTGTGGTGTTCACCGCAGCAACCGTTCCCGGGTTGCTCGCCCAGGTACCGCCCGATGTTGCATTGGTCAGTTGTACGCTACCGCTGACACAAACTGAATCATCCCCACCGATCTGAGACACCGCAGGCCCTGCCTTCACCTCCACACTGATGCTTTGGAGCGGCCCTCCGCCGCTTGAACAACTGCCATTGCTCACGGTGATCACACCGAAATGCGTTCCCACTCCCGCACCAGCAGGCACAGCAACTGAAAGGCTCCCGCCGGAAAATGGCTGGTTGGTCACATCCACAAACCCATTAGCCTGTGCAAAATTGTTCCAGTCAATACTGTACGTCGTCGGATTGCCGGTTGTGGCCGTATATGGCACAGCAACAGTTGTTACACCTGCACATACCGACGGGGTTGTGCCGCCCAGCGTAATGGTAGGATTGCCGATGGAAACCGCTGTTGCCGCGGAAGTTTTGGAGCATCCGCCTGAGGTCACCTCGACGGTATAAGATCCGCTGGTTGTTGCGGTATATGAGGGGTCAGTGGCGGCGGATATCGCCTGTGCATCACGGAACCATTTGTAGGTCAGTCCACCGCCTGTATTTGCGTCCAGCTTCACCGTTCCGCCGGCGCATACGGTTGTCGGCCCATCGGGGGTGATCGTCGCCGTAGGCGGTACGCAGGCGCCTGGACAGGTAAACGAAGACATATCAGCAGTGCTGCCAATGCCCAATTGCCCTTCAGTATTGGCGCCGGTCATACAAATCATTCTTCTTCGGACATCTATACGTGCGGAAAATCCGTCTCCCGCAGTCAGTGAAATAGCATCGGGTATTCCCGGAACCACTACCGGAACCAACTGGTCTGTTGTGTTGCCGAGGCCAAGCTGGCCATTTCCATTGCCACCCCATCCGTATACTGACCCGTCGGCCTTGATTGCAAATGCATGAGAAGCACCGGCAATGATACTAATCCAGTTTTGCGCAGTAGGAATTTGCACCGGCTGGTTTTGTGCCGTGTTATTACCCTGCCCCAACTGACCATTCCCATTGCCACCCCATGCCCAGATAGTACCATCCGACTTCAGGGCAAGGCTGTAATCATCACCGGCGGCGATGCTCACCCAGTTCCTGTCCGTACCGACCTGCTGCGGAGTGTTTTGATCTGTATTATTTCCAAGACCTAATTGTCCGCTGGCATTATCTCCCCATGACCACAATGTACCATCAGCTTTAAGAGCAAGACCGTGAGCGCCTCCCGCCACAACGCTAACCCACGTATTCCCGGATAACTGTAATAGCGCATTGCGGTCTGTATTGGTACCGGTGCCCAGTTGCCCTTTATCATTCTTTCCCCACGACCATAAGGTACCGTTTGCTTTTAATGCTATGCTGAAGGCATTCCCGGCAGCGATACTGTTCCAGTCGTTATCAGCGCCTACCCGAATGGGCGCCTGCATATTTCCGCCGCTATACCCCAATTGACCATTGCTGTTGTTTCCCCAGGAATATAATGACCCGTCTGCGCGCAGCCCAAGGCTATGGTTGTTACCGGCAGATACACCCGTCCAATTTGCAGCACTCCCGATCCATACAGCGCTATTCTGGTTAGTTAATGTGTTATCACCCAATTCTCCGCTGGCATTCCCCCCCCATGCCCAGAGCGTGCCGTCCGATTTCACAGCCAGCACATGGCCTCCTCCGGCATCCATACTTGCCCAGGTAAGTACGCTGCCCGGAGAAGCAATCTGCAGGGGAGAGGGGTTTATAACAGGCGTATTGCTGTTAAGTCCAAACTGACTGTGTTCCTTATTCCCCCATGCCCAGATACTGCCATCCGCTTTACTGGCCATAATTGTATAGACAGCCGTAGCATAAAGGGCCGTCCAGTCATTATCACTGCCTATCTGAACAGGGGCATTCACAGCGCCCGCCCCGCCATTGCCGAGCTGCCCCTGATGATCAAGCCCCCAGCCCCACAATGTGCCATCCGCTTTTATCCCAAATCCGTTGTAGGATGCGGCCGTAATCGTCGTCCATATACCCGGTATTTGTACAGGAGCAGTCTGATTTGTTAAACTACCAATACCCAGCTCGCCGCTTCCGTTGGTACCCCAGGCATATAATCTTCCATCTGCTTTCAGAGCAAAGCTATGATTGCTGCCGGCAGCACAGAGCACCCAATCAGATTCCGTACCTATCTGTACCGGCGCTGACTGGTTACTATTGCCTCCATTCCCTACCTGTCCGTTATTATTATAGCCCCATCCCCAAAGCGTACCATCCGACTTCAGCCCAAGACTATGATATTGCCCGGCAGATACACATACCCAGTTATTATCCGATCCTACCCGTGTCGGCGATTTAACCTGTTGTGTATTATGCCCCAACCCTAATTCATAATCTTCATTAAGTCCCCACCCCCACAAGGAACCGTCAGCCTTAATTGCATATGAATTATAAAAACCGCAGGAGACCGCTATCCAGTTGTTTTCTGTTCCGATCCTGACCGGTGACTTTTGCTGTAGGTTATCTCCTGCTCCTACCTGACCGTAGTTAGGATATCCCCATGCCCATAAGGACCCGTCCGTCCGGATGCCGAGCGCATGAAAATACCCTGCGGCCACATGTGTCCAGTTGCTGTCGTACACCGTAAGCGCGGGTGTCATTCTGGGAGTAGCCGTATTCCCGATACCTAACTGGCCATTGGCATTCAGACCATATGCCAGCAGCTGCCCGTTTCGTAATTCATAAGTACTTCCCTGAGAAAAACCGGTCGCAAAACGCAGGTTATTGTTCTTATGCGATACCACCGTTTTGTTTCTTACACGACTGGTATATTGTGCGTCGGCAACGGAGTACCAGCACAGGAATGAGATAAAAAGAAGTATAAACTTATTCATGCTGAAATGAATTTTATTTTTCAAAAAACATATAAATCCCCGTCCGGTTTTTGGTACCGGTTTCTTTACTATGTATATCTGTTGATTTTTCTTTTTGTGCGGCTGGCCTGATCGTTTGTTTTATCTTATCAACACAAAATTTCCTTTCTGTAAAAACGGTTCCCCTTCGAAGCTGTATTCCAGCATATACACATACGTACCCATGAGCGCCTCGCTTCCTTTATGCAGGCCGTCCCATCCCTGCATTTTGTCTGATGTATGGAAAACACGCTCGCCCCAGCGGTTATAGATACCCAGGCCAAACCCATTTATCCTGCCGAGGTTGCCCAGTACACGGAACACATCATTACGTCCGTCTCCGTTCGGTGTAAACACATTCGGCACCCAGATGTCACAGAATATCTGGCGCACCTCGATCGTATCTGATGCGCTTCCGCATTGGTTGATGGCTGTGGCAACGTATTCACCGCCTGACGTCACGATCAGTACCTGCTCTGTACTGCCGTCAGACCAGAGATAGCTTTCTGCATCTGTGCTCTGCGCCACCAGCTTCAGCGGTGTTTCCTCGCATACCGTGGTGTCATGATCGAGTGTTACAGTGGGGAAATTTTTCTGGCGCAGGAAAACGGTATCGCTCCCGGTGCAACCATATACCGAGGTTACCCTTACTGAATAATGACCGCCTCTTGTCGCCGTATAAGTGGGCGTAGTTTCGCCGGTGCTCCATTGAAAGGCGGCTCCCGTACCCGGATCCAGGATGATCTCCTGCTCCGGACAGATATCCCGGTCGGGGCCAAGGTCAATCTGCGGGTCTTCCACTGCAGTGATCTGTGTGGTGTCTGCTGTGACGCATCCCTGCAGGTCCACCTGCAGCCAATAGGCATCCGTTACGGAAACGAATATAAAAGGATCTGTGCTGCCCGTGCTCCAGAGGTAAGTGGCGCCCGGCACTTCCATACCGATCCGCGCCGGAACGGATGCGCATATGGTGGTATCGGCGCCGATCGTTACATCCGGCTCCGTTACGGATGTGATGGTAATCGTATCGCTTCCTTCACAACCGGCGTAGGAGACATGCAGCCAGTATGTGCCGCCGCGCGTCACGGTCATTTGCGTATCCGAAAGGCCGTTGCTCCAGAGATAGCTGCTGCCGGCCGGTTGCCAACTGTTGAGTGTGAGCGGAAATGCCCGGGAGCATACAGACTGATCCGGCCCCAGATCGACATCCGGCGGCGGAACAACCGTTACAAGCACTGAATCCCGGCCGGTGCAGCCGGATGCATCTGAAATGCGCACCCAATAATTACCGGTCGTACTCACCGTGATCGTGGCCGTGGTTGCGCCGGTGCTCCACAAATAGGTCGCGCCCGGGAATGTCGCATCCAGGATGTAAGTGTTACCCTGGCAAAACGTGGTATCCGCTCCGAGTATGCCGCTTACCAGCGACTGCATATCGCCGCAGGGCGCCAGCCGCCACAGATCGTTAAGGTAACCGCTCCCGGATGCTGCCTGTCCGCTGCCGCCGAACAGCCAGAAATTCCCTGACAGATCACTCCATGAAATGACGGAGCCGCGGCCACCGGGGTAATTAGCGGGATCAGGCTGCCCTTTTGTGCCATACACACCGGGCTGATTGCCCAAATTGCTGCCGCTTATCCAGGTCCATTCATTCGTGGCAATATCATACTTCCATAAATCCTGGAGGTTTACCTCTGCAGTTCCGGTCACTGCCTGGCCCGTACCGCCAAACAGCCACAAATTACCGGCAATATCCGTCCATCCTGCAATGTTGAACCGGCCACCGGGTGTGTTTGACGCAGCTGCTACTCCCTGCGTGCCGTATGTTCCATTCTGTCTTGCGGACTGGGAGCCATGCATCCAGGCCCATTGGTTTGTTACCGGATCATATTTCCACAAATCGTTGAGCGGACCCTGGTAGCCGGAAGTCCAAAGCTGTCCGCCCATAAGCCAAAGATTACCCGTGGCATCCGTCCATGATCTTGCCGTACTCCTGGCGCCGGGTCTGTTGCCCGGTGCCGCTACTCCGCGCGTACCAAATACAGCCGCCTGACCATGGACATTCGGGCCATGGACCCAAGTCCACATATTGTTAGTCGGATCATATTTCCACAGATCGCTGAATGCCACCTGCCCGCCTACCACCCCGTTATTATATCCGCCGAATAGCCACAGGTTACCCGCATTATCTGTCCAGAATCCGCCGCTCTGCCGCGCACAAGGCGCATTAGTTGCTGCTGCAACACCCTGGGTACCGTATGAACCGGCAGCATTGATGGCATTGGCACCATGGACCCACGTCCATTGATTCGTAGTAGTGTTATATTTCCAAAGATCATTGAAAAATCCGGCAGGGCCAAGGCCGCCAAACATCCACAGGTTGCCTGCGGCATCAGTCCAGCTTGAGGGTGAGTATCTTGCCGGCGGCATATTGGTCGGGGCCGCTACACCCTGCGTTCCGTATGATCCGGCATGATTCGGTGTTTGGGAGCCATGCATCCAGGTCCACTGGTTCGAAACAGGATCATATTTCCACAAGTCATTCATAAAACCACTTCCGGTGGATAAGCCGCCGAACATCCAGAAATTACCGGAAGGATCTCTCCAGGTGCAGGGAGTATATACGCCATAAGGAGTAGTATTGGGATCCGCCACTCCCTGTGTACCATAAACTGCCGGAGTGGTGGTCGTGCTTTCCCCATGCATCCAGGTCCACATATCACCCACACCTGTTACCTGCGCATAACCGGTGGTCACGAATATCAAAAACACACATAATGCAGTGTAAATGTTTTTATTCATACAAATAACAATTAATCAAATCAGAAAGGGCTTATTCTTTGGTTGTACAAAAACGAATTGAGCAAATATGGCTATAGCGTTAATTCATTTCAAACCAAATATTTTGATTCCGTAAAATTCCATAAGACAACATATAAACGTATAAAACATTGTATATCAAGTTTTTTATGAAAAATAATCGACCACTTTTCTATAATTCTAATTTCCGGGCCGCTTATGTGTCATCAGGATATAGCAGGGCAAGATTCATAACAGCGGCTCATGGCGGCTCTGCGGCCGTCATCTTCTGATACACGCTATAGCTGTTTTAATTAGTCGTAATTACTGAAAGCGGATGGCAGGCGGGCCATCTTGAACCGGAGCATATCATTTGCAACAACGCAGTTTGCATCAACTGCTGAATACAGGGGGCTGGTCCAGCCAGGCGAGGGCGTCAAAGAATTCAAATGCATCCTTTTCGAACACATCGTTCCGGAACGAGGCGATCTCTTCGCGCAGCATATCCATCTTTTCCTTTTTCGAACGTTTGTGCAGGGTGCTGCCGAGCACACGGAGTATCAGCAGCTCCACCTGGTGGTATTTCTTCGTGCTCCTGTAATGGTTGTACATGGCTTTGAGCAGGTATTCCAGCACTTCGTCGTTGCCGAGGTGATAGTGCACCACCGCCTGCAGGATACGCGCAAAACGGAACACGTCCTTATCAATATCATAGTAAGGGTCATTCAGGATCTGCTGCAGGATCTGCAGCGCACGCCGGCTGTTGGCCTGATGGAAGGCCAGCAGCGCCTGGAAATACTTTATCTCCACGATATAGGCCGGGTCGAACCGGGTAGCGAATTTTTTATAATTACGGGCAAAATCATGCGACAGCATTTCAGCGCCGGCATAGTCGCCTTTCTTCAGATAAGCCCGCAACCCGAAAAACATGCGCAGGTAAAAAACCCGCGACAAGACATTCTCCGAATTGGCGTAAACCGGCTCCCCGCACATCCGCTCCAGCTTTGCCAGGTTGGCCAGCACATCGTCGGGCAGCCCCATCTCCAGTTGTGCCTTCATCAGGTAATGGTTCAAGCTGAGGTATTTGTTGATCTCTTCCCTTTTCAATTGCGGGTTCTCTTCTACAAAAGCTACATTATCGCGCGTGGTCAGGTAGTGGTTCACGCTGTCGCCCAATGCATAATAGCAACCTGAAAGGATGACCGACCGGTAATACCGCTCCGAACGGACCAGCATTTTTTCCGGAAAGCTCATATATTTTGAACGGAGGATCTTCTGATAATAAGAGACCGGATAAGCGCGCTTGTTCTCGTGGCTCAGCAGGTTCTTATTTACGATATTGGCCACCCGCCACCAGGCCGAGAGCCTGCGGATGATCTCGATCACGCGCTGCTCTTCCTTGTACAGGTCATTGAAATCCTTATAGCTCACATCGCTGTACGAGTTCACCATGATCAGCCGTTTCTCCATCCGGATGATCTCAAGCACATAGTAATATTTCTCGGTCTCATAGCAGCGTTTTTTTTCGCGGCGGATCATCTTGCGGCATTGGCGGTACAGGCCTTTATGGAACAATACTTCAAGATTGGCCAGCACGGTGAGGAATTCCTGGTTTTCGGTAGATTTCTGATGATAATTCCTCAGGCTGCGGAGAATGACATGATAGAGATAGTTTTTATAGACAGACAGGGATTCTCCTTTTCCCGTGCCCTGCCGCCCGATCAGCTTCCCCAGCGCATCGTCGTGGATGTCCGGATCGGCGTCGATTGCGTCCAGCAGCTTTGTGTACACTTTATCCTGGCCATGCAACGAAACCTGCATGCGGATGTACCGTTTTTCAGTCCGCGACAACTGGGATATAAGCTCTGCGATATCTGACCGTGTTGACATATAACAAGCATTGAATTTATAAATTTATAGAATTTTAGGAAAAAATTACTTTTTATTTCTGAATAACAACCTATTAACAAATGAAAAATGATCAATAGAATTTTATGAAAATAAAAAAAATCATTTGAGTATCAGCATAATGAAATTCAATTTTGTCGTATTAGTTTTAATTTATAATATCTTTATTTTAACTTACCTGTTATGCAAAGAAAGATGTACCTGTGTGGGATCCTGATCGGTTTTATCCTGACTGTTCAGCAGGCTGCCGCCGATACCCTGCGTTTTTATAATCCCCAAAGCATCACTGCTTTTTCGGGATATAAGGATTATGAGGCGCGATTCGAGCTGCCGGTATGGGGGCATCTTACCGGACTGCAAATATGGACGGGCGGAACGGGCACCGGATCATTCACCGTACGTATCTTCGGGCATGAAGGCGGCGCACAACTGGCGCAGCTCGAAGACGATCTTACACCGGCGCTCAGCGTACAAAAAACACAGGCCGGCAACCAGGCGATCTATATTCCGCTCCCGGATTCCATCTGGCTGGACAATAACCAGTTCTTCGTGATGGTCAGCAACCTGCCCGCGAACGTACACCTGCTGGCTGATACCCGGCAGCCTTCGCCCACATGCACTGATCCGCTGGGCGGGGATATGTACTACCTCTTTGTGCGCGATGCGCAGAATAAATGGTGGCTGGGCAACCGCAGGGCCATGGCAATAGATGCTATCATCAACTATGCGCCGGTACCCACACAGCCCTGGTTTGAAGACGTCACTGCCGCAGCGGGATTCCCGACGAACATCGACGGCGGCAGCAGCATGGCAGCAGGCGACCTGAACGGCGACGACCACCCGGATGTAGTGGTGAAAGGCCGGGTATTCTTCAACGATTTCGGCCCGCTGGGCACACATACCTTTACAGAAAAAACAGCAACCCTCGGCATTGAAGATTCGGGAGTGGTCATCAACCCGCTGATAGACATCAACAACGACGGGCTTACCGACATCCTGCTACTGTACCCCGATTCCAGCAAGCATCTGGTGTACATCAACAAAGGAAGCGGCAATTTTGAAAAGAAAAACATCTCAGCCATAATCCCCGCACGCGGCACTTCCAGCTTCAGCATCGCGGATATCAACACCGATGGCTTCCCGGATATTTTTATCGGGCGCGTATGGACTTATTACACTTCCGCTCCTGACCAGATCCCCAATTTCCTGTACCTGAACGACGGGAATAACGATTTTACAGATGCCAGCAGTATGATCTACCCGCAGGGATGGGCAGACCGGCGCACCAAAGCTACCGCCTGGTGCGATTTTGACAACGACGGCGACCTCGACCTCTACGTCTCCAACTATTATCTTGAGGCAGATGAGCTGTGGGAGAATAAGATCGGCGAGATCACTACCGGGCCGGCATTTACCAATGTAGCCCAGGCAAAAGGGATTGACATCAACCGTTTCAATGGCTACAGTCATGGTACCGGCGCCGACTGGGGCGATTACGATAATGACGGGAATTTTGACCTGCTGGCGCCCATGCTGGCGCACCCCGGCAATATGGCGCCGTACGACCATTTGCCTACACAGCTGTACCGCAACAGCGGCGCACCTTCCTATACATTCGAGGGGAAGAACAGCGAGATCGGCATCCAGTTTGAAGAAACGCACGACGGCGCCGCATGGGTGGATATCAACAATGACGGGCTGCTCGATTTCTTCATCTCCACCAACTACGAATGCCGCCGGGCAGATGTGTACCTGCAAAACGAAGACCATACCTTCTCCTTGCAGACACATGCTTTCGGCCTGCACGAGCTGGCTACGCAGGTAGGCTCATGGATCTCTGCCGGCGATGCCTGCTGGTTAGATTACAACGGCGACGGCGGACCGGATATGATGGCATCCTCCATGGGGATGTTCCGGCTTTACCGGAACAGAGTGCCCACAAACAACGGACATGTGTACATCA
>JBEBVQ010000049.1:0-10604 GCA_040392625.1 Taibaiella soli
ATTCCAGAATAAATAAATAGCAACCAATTATGGAGTTCCTGACACAGTTATTTGAAGACCCCGCTACCTATCGGCTGCTGACCATTGTTATCCTTTCCATATTCCTCGGTATTGAAGTGATATCACGTGTGCCTTCGGTATTGCATACGCCCCTGATGAGCGGCGCCAATGCGATTCATGGTGTTGTGATCATCGGTGCCATTATCGTGATGGGGCAGGCTCCTTCTGACGATTATGTAGCGCTGATACTGGGATTCCTGGCGGTGATTCTGGGCACATTGAATGTAGTTGGCGGTTTCGTAGTAACAGACCGGATGCTGGAAATGTTCAGTAGAAAGAAAAAGATACGGAAATAGTATAGCCGGTGAAATCCCGTCCCCGGAATGTATCAATCACTAAAAATCAAAAACGAAAAATGCTGCTTTTACTGTGTTATCTGATTGGTTCCATAACATTCATCATAGGGTTAAAGATGCTGTCGCATCCGGAGACGGCCCGGAAAGGTAATCTGCTTGCAGCAGGCGGCATGGCCCTCGCTATTTTTGCCACCATTTTTCTGTGGAGGAATCCTGAAACCGGTGCCGGGTTGCAAAACTACGGCTGGATATTCGGCGGGCTGATCATTGGTACGATAGCCGGCACGCTGATGGCAAAAAGGGTGCAGATGACGGCCATGCCGGAAATGGTAAGCCTGTTCAACGGGATGGGCGGCGCCTGCGCCATGCTCATATCCATCGTGGAATATCATCACAATCCTGCCCCTGCTGCCGGCATCCTGCTGGTTATCGTACTCGGCATGATCATCGGTACGGTTTCATTCACCGGCAGCATTATTGCCTGGGGTAAGCTGAACGGTAAAATCCGGGACAAGACGATTCCCGCAGGTCAGGCGGTGAATTTTATTTTGCTGGCCGGTATGCTGCTGCTGGCAGTACTGTTGTTGAGCGGTCTGGCAACGGCTCCGTATATTTTCTATACCATCCTGGTATTATCCGCTTTGTACGGCATCCTGTTCGTTATGCCGATCGGCGGTGCGGATATGCCTGTGGTTATTTCCCTCTTGAACTCTTTTACCGGTGTAGCTGCTGCGTTTGGCGGTTTGCTTTATGATAATCCCGTCATGCTTACCGGTGGTATCTTGGTAGGTTCTGCCGGTACCATACTTACTATTCTGATGTGCAAGGCGATGAACCGGTCATTGAAGAATGTATTGATCGGTGCGTTTGGCGGACAGAAAGCAGGCCCGGCAGGCGCTGCGGCACAAGGTGATTACAAAGAAATATCTCTTAATGACACCGCTACGCTGATGGCTTATGCGCAGAAGGTAATGATCATTCCGGGGTACGGCTTGGCAGTGGCGCAGGCGCAGCATGCCTGCCATGATCTGGAGAAGCTGCTGACAGACCGCGGTGTGGAAGTGAATTATGGCATACATCCGGTGGCGGGTCGCATGCCCGGGCATATGAATGTGCTGCTGGCAGAATCGGATGTGGCGTATGAAAAATTGCTCGAGATGGAGGATGCCAATGACCAGATGGCAGCAACGGATGTGGTAATGGTGATCGGCGCCAACGATGTGGTGAACCCCGCAGCGAAAGAAGATCCCGCCAGTCCGATATACGGTATGCCGATACTGGAAGTAGAGCGGGCCGCCCATGTGATCGTCAACAAGCGCAGCATGAAGCCTGGCTATGCCGGCATTGAGAATAATCTTTTCTTCAAACCCAAAACTTCCATGCTGTTCGGCGACGCCAAAAAAGTATTGCAGGATCTGGTGGCAGAGCTGAAGCAGTTGTGATATTCATTAGCTAATCAGCTAATTGGCCAATTAGCTAATGAATAAATCTTTCGAATTACTAATTTGCGCCCATGAGTTCCACCCTGCTTCTCACTATTATACTGGCTTATTTTGCCCTGTTGCTGGGCATTGCTTTTTATACTTCCAGGAATTCCAATAACGAATCCTTCTTTATCGGCAACCGCAGCAGCAAATGGTGGGTTGTCGCTTTCGGCATGATCGGCACTTCTCTTTCAGGAATGACCTTCATATCCGTGCCGGGGACGGTGGGGATGATCGGGTTTGATTATTTCCAGGTGGTGATCGGTTACTGGATCGGCTATTTTGCCGTTATTTTTATTCTCCTGCCCATCTATTACAAGATGCAGCTTACCTCCATTTACACCTATCTGGAGCGGCGGCTGGGGAATACATCATACAAGACCGGCGCGCTCTTTTTTATTCTGTCGCGGACGCTGGGCGCTACGCTGCGTTTATACCTTGTGATCAAAGTGCTGGAGCTGTTTGTGCTGGAAGATATCGGCATATCGTTTGAAGTGACCGCTATTGTGATCCTGGCGCTGATCCTGCTATATACGTATCGCGGCGGGGTGAAAACGATCGTCTGGACGGATACGCTGCAGACTTCCTTTATGCTGCTCGCACTGATCATTTGTGTGGTATATATTACGGGGGAGCTAAACCACACCCCGGCATCGGCCTGGCAGGCGATGAGCAATGAGGGCTTCACACGACTGTTCAATACCGACCCGATGTCGGGCGGATTTTTTATGAAGCAGGTATTGGGCGGGGCGTTCATCACCATCGCTATGACCGGCCTCGACCAGGAAATGATGCAGAAGAATATCAGCGTCAGCAATCTGAAAGATTCCCAGAAGAATATGATCACACTGAGCTTTCTGCAATTGATCGTGGTCTTTATCTTCCTGACTTTGGGCGGCTTACTTTATCTTTTTGCATTGGAGCACGGCGCTGTATATACACAGGCAGCGGAAGGTGGTATGCAACTGATGCTGGATGGCAGGAACGTGATCGGCGATAATATTTTTCCTGAGATCGCATTCAATTATCTCCCTCCCTTTATCGGTATTATCTTCATCATCGGGCTGATCTCCGCCCTGTTTCCCAGCGCTGACGGGGCGCTAACGGCGTTGACCTCCTCTTTCTGTATCGATATCATCGGGCTGAAAAACAAGACGGAGTGGAGTGAGCAGAAAAAATCCAAAGTACGGCTGTTTGTGCACAACACCTTTGCATTGATATTCCTGGCTTGTGTCTTTTTCTTCCGCGAAGTGGATAACGGATCGCTCATACAAACATTGCTCGTAGTGGCGGGATATACCTATGGGCCGCTGCTTGCCTTGTTTACATTTGGTATATTTACACGGAGAACAGTAAGGGATGCGGCAGTGCCGCTGATCTGCATCCTTGCCCCCGTGATCTGTTACCTGCTGAAAAGCCATGAGCAGGACTGGCTGGGCGGATATGTGATCGGTACGGAGCTGCTGATTATTAACGCGGGCTTGGCTTTTTTGCTTTTATTTTTGTGCTCCCGCAGAAAAGAAGCTGCGACCGCCCAATAAAATATACATGAAAGAAAAACTTACGAAAATAAAACTTCGCGACTGGACGGAAACAAAGGGACATTCCAGTTGGCAGATCTTCAAGATCATGGCCGAATTTGTCCAAGGCTTTGAAACACTTGCGCGTATCGGACCGTGTATTTCTATCTTCGGATCGGCGCGTACGCAGCCCGGTCATCATTATTACGAGCTTACAGTGGAGATCGCCCGGCGCCTGGCAGAAGAAGGGTTCGGTATCATCACCGGCGGCGGGCCCGGTATCATGGAAGCGGGTAACAAAGGCGCCAACCTTGCCGGTGGCGTTTCCGTGGGTCTGAATATTGATTTGCCTTTTGAGCAGCATACCAATCCGTTCATCGCACGCGATAAATCCCTCAACTTCGATTACTTTTTTGTCCGTAAAGTAATGTTTACCAAATATGCGCAGGGATTTGTGATGATGCCCGGCGGCTGGGGTACGATGGATGAATTTTTTGAAGTGGCCACGCTGATACAGACAAGGAAATTCACGCAAACCCCGCTGGTATGTGTGGGCAGCAAATACTGGAACGGGCTGTTTGACTGGATGCGCGAGATCATGTTTGAGCAGGAAAGCAATATCAGCCCCGGCGATCTGGAGATGATCCGCATTTATGATACTGCAGACGAAGTTGTGGATTATATTCACGAATTTTACTCCCACAATAAGCTACAACCTAATTTCTAACGGCTCCCCCGATAAGCAGATATGCCATGACACAATTACTTATTTCAGAAGCATTGCAACGATACGCAGAGCAGAATACCACACCGGAAACACCTGTGCTGGCCGCGCTCAATCGGGAAACAAACATGAAGGTGGCTTTACCGGTGATGCTTTCCGGGCAGTTGCAAGGCGCCCTGTTGCAAATGCTCAGCCATATGATACGCCCGAACCGGATCCTTGAGATAGGTACCTACACCGGTTACTCTGCCATTTGCCTGGCACAGGGACTCACGGACGGCGGGCATCTGCATACAATAGATGTCAATGAAGAATTGGAGGAAATGTGCCGGAGATATTTCCGGGAAGCCGGCGTGGATCAGAAAATCACGCAGCATATCGGGAACGCTGCGGACGTGATCCCGGCTCTTAATGAAAGGTTTGATCTTGTTTTTATCGACGCCGATAAGCAAAACTACAGCCTATACTACGACCTGATATTTGATAATGTACGGGTGGGTGGTTATATTGTTGCGGATAATGTGCTGTACGATGGAGAGGTGGTACTGCCTGATGCAGAACGAAGTAAAAATGCACGCGCAATTCATGCGTTTAATGAAAAAATTTTGAACGACCCGAGGGTAGAAAATGTATTGCTGCCGATAAGAGATGGCATAATGATTGTACGTAAGATCACAACAATATAGAGTGTTTGAATGTGGCAAATGTGTTGAATGTGGGAAATGTGATCACACACATTTATCACATTTTTAAAAAGTCAAATACAACGTCTTATGCAAAAGTGGGTCCTGACCTGTATATTTTTATTGCCGGCGATTATGAATACCGCGACAGCGCAGACATCATCATATACAGAACGTGTACATCAGTATGTAGTGACACACCGGGATATGGCTATTGAAGAGCAGCGGCGTACAGGAGTGCCGGCAGCCATCAAGCTGGGTCAGGGTATCCTGGAAACTTCCGCCGGTGAAAGCCGGTTGTGCGTTGGCGCAAACAATCATTTTGGTATCAAATGCAAAAAGACATGGGAAGGCGAAACCTTTGCCCATACCGATGATGCCCCGGATGAATGTTTCCGGAAATATGCCTGTGTTAAAGATTCCTATACGGACCATTCTGATTTTCTCAGCAAATCGAAACGGTACGCTTCTCTTTTTCAACTGAAACAGACGGACTATAAAGGATGGGCACACGGGCTTAAAAGATGCGGCTATGCCACCAATCCCCGTTATGCACAGCAACTGATCAAGATCATTGAAGAATATAAACTGCAGGAATATACACAGCTTGCCATGCGCCCGGCAACGGAGCCGGTAGCTTATGCCTCGCTTGAAGTGGTCCCGGAATACGACCGGCTCCCGCCCGATACGCCGCAGCTTGCCGACGCTTCTGCTTCGGTTGTCAAGTCTGTTCCCACTCCTCCAAAAGGAGTGCAGACGGTGAACGGCCTCAAAGCTTTCTATGCCCGCAAAGGCGATGTTTTACTGGATGCGGCCATCAGGCATAAAATACATTATCCCAAGCTGCTCGAAATGAATGACCTGCCCGATGCGCCGCTGGAGGCGGATATGTTCATTTACCTGGAGCGGAAAAATACGAAAGGGAAACACCAGCGGTACATTGTGCAGCCGGGGGAATCACTGATCGCGATTGCACAGGCAGAAGGAATGCAGCTCAGGCAATTGCGTGCCTACAACATGCTGGGACCGGGTGAAGAGCCGCAACCGGGCACTGTGCTATACCTGCAGCAGCCTGCGCCGGACAAGCCGCCGGTGGTAGTTGCCGGCAGCATGGACAAAGCCGGAGCAGCGGAGGCAGTACAGCAACCTGTTGCTGCTTCAGAATATATCATTCTGAAAAAAGAAAATAAAAAAAAGCCGGCAGTAACGGCGAGCGCAGCACAGCATACAACAACAGCCGTGCAGACCGGCGCCGTCAGGTCAACTCAGATTCCTGCAACCGCAGCAGTGCAGCAACCGGTGGCCATCGCAGCCGTAGCAACTACTGTTACCCCTGCCCGGCATCAGGATGATACGGAAACACCGCTGCCCGGTACATCTCCGCATCAGGCGGTGAATATAGCTGCGGAGCCGGCAATAGAAGAACTTATGTCCGGAACGGAAACGCAGGAATCACCGGCTGTTACTGTCGAAGACGAGCCGCAGGATGAGCTGTCACGGCTCAAGGCAAAAATGGATAAAGTGGTTTACGGCTCGGCAGACCCGCAGGTGCGGCCAACGCAATCACGCATAAAGGTAGAGGAAGACCTGCAGCCGGTAACTACGGAAGCCAGTTCCACACCGCCTGCCGTCACTCCGGAGGCCGCACCGGACAAATACCATATTGTAAAGAAAGGAGAAACGGCTTTTGGCATTTCCAAAAAATACAACATTACCATGAAGCAGCTCCGTGAATGGAATAATCTCGAATTTGAAGCGATCCGGATCGACCAGAAATTACGGGTGAAACCATAAACGGAAGCATGGAGATAGAAATCCACGATAAAATTTTTCGTCCTTTTATCAGCAGCGATATTATTGCTGCACGTATCCGGGAGATGGGCGACCGGATCACGGAAGATTACAGGGATAAAAACCCTTTATTCCTCGCGGTGCTGAACGGCGCTTTTGTTTTTGCCGCTGATCTCTTCCGGTGTATTGATACACCGGCTACCGTTTCTTTCGTCCGGCTAAGCTCCTATGCCGGTGATGCAACTACCGGGACAGTGGCCATCCATCTGGGACTTACGGAAAAGCTTGAAGGCCGCCATGTGATCATCGTGGAAGATATCATTGATACCGGTACAACACTGCATCATTTCCTGCCGCTTGTCCGGAAGGAAAACCCTGCATCGCTGAAACTGGCTGCATTCCTGGTGAAGCCGGAATCCTTACGGTACTCTGAGGTGCGGGCGGATTATTCCGGTTTTGAGATCCCGGATAAATTTGTGGTGGGTTATGGCCTGGATTATGACGGGCTGGGCCGGAACCTGCCGGATCTGTATCAGCAGGCAGATTGATTTTTTTGTATCTTTATATGTTAAGGGCTACTGATTTTTTCCTATCCGATAAATAATGCATTATGAACAAAACGACATTGATTTTTATAAGCATGATATGCACCACAGCCTTGTTTTCCTGTGGTAATAATACCGGGGAAGATGCACATGCCGACCATGCTTCCATGACTCATGAAGCACATCATCATGATAGCGACGGAAATATTGAACTGAACAATGGTGAAAAATGGACGGTGAATGAAGAGATGAAGCCTTATATATCCAATTCGGAGGAGTTGATGAATGATTACATCGAAAATCAGAAGAATGATCATGTCGCCCTCGCCGGGAGTTTGGAAGAACAAAACAATCTCCTGATAAAAAGCTGCACGATGGAAGGCAAGAGCCACGATGAATTACACAAGTGGCTGCACCCGCATCTGGAACTGGTGGCTGCATTGAAAAATACAAGCGATGAAAATGAAGCGAATCTGTTAATCTCCCGTCTGGAGCAGTCGTTCGATGTTTATCACCGATATTTCCACTGAGTAGAGACGTAGCATGCTACGTCTCTACTGTGATCAGCCATACAAATTATGCTGAATCGTTTTTAGATACTTCTTAGTAGAAAACATTGACCGGCATATCTGATCTTTGTATCAATCCGGTTTGTATTGCCTTTTCAAACATTCGCTGTATGGATTGCCGTCCTTTTTCTCCGAGCTCAGTGGTGTAGTCATTTACATACAGCTCAATATGCCGGCGCATCACCTGCTCCTCCATTTCCTGCGCATTTTCTGTGACGAAAGCAGGAAGCGCCGGATATTGTTCCCAGGCATAGGCAATACTTTCTTTGATGATTGTATCAACGGTTGCCATCAGCGCAGGATCCAGATCCCGCTTCATTGCGATGCCGCCCAAAGGAATGGCGGTCTGCATATTCTGTTCCCACCAGTCGCCCAGATCCATCAATTTCATCAGCCCTTTGGATGCATAGGTGAAGCGATTTTCATGGATGATCAGCCCGGCATCATATGCGCCGGACAAGACGGCGTTTTCTATTTCGCTGAAGATGAGGGGCGTTTTATGTACTGCTTCCGGTAATGCCAGCGAAAGCAGCAGATTGGCTGTCGTTTGTAAGCCGGGAATCGCAATACGCCAGTCTGCTGCCCCGGAAAGGTCAAGCTGGTGGCGGGCCACCAGTAGCGGACCGACGCCCATGCCGAGTGCGCTGCCACTGTGCAGCAACGCATAGCGCCGCGCAAGATGCAGCAATGCATGGTAGCTGAGCTTTGTAATATCCATGCGCCCTTCTGCCGCCCACTCGTTTAATGTTTCCACGTCTTCAAGCACATAACGGAACCGGATACCGCGGGTATCGATTTTCCCGTTAACCATCGCGTCGAAAATAAACGTGTCGTTCGGGCAGGGGCTGAATGCCAGTGTTAATTCCTGCATATCATTTGTTTGTCCAGGATTGGTTCAGCAGTGCGATCAGCCATGTATTAAGTGCATGGATGGCTTCCTGCATTTTCCATTCTTCGCGGTTGCGCGGCGTCACATAATTGGAGATCGCCCTTACCTGTGCAAAGGGTATCCGCTCCTGAAGGGATATATAGTGAAAGACAGCGCCCTCCATGCTTTCCACCTGGCAGTCATAACGCTCTCTCCTGGCTTGGATGGTTTTGGCGGATCCACTGGTCATATTCACGGTGAGTCCGCTGACCGTCAGCAGGCGGTATGGGAACGGTATATCGCGCAGGGGGCACTCCAGTTTTCCTGCGCTGAAAGGGAAAGCATTCCGGTCGCTGAGTCCTAATGCAAACAGGTCAAGGAAGGCATCGCGGTCTTCGGCGCCGGCATCACCCACTACCTCGGATTGCACCAGCACTAACTGCCCGAGATCAATATCCTTATCAAAACTGCCCGCCACCCCGGCCTGTATCGCCAGATCATATCGCTGTGCAGTGAGTTGTTTGGTAAGCGCATAGGTAGCAGCCATGATGCCCGCACCGGTGATACATAGATGGATCTCGCGCCCCCCGTATTGGAAAACGCCTGGTGACTGCACATCTCCGTATTGCTCCAGGTAATCTGCCGTCTGCTGTATTTCGGCTTTGGTTGCCGCTGCAATGAGTAGTTTCATCCGTAGCGTTTATGAGGTTGAATCAGATGCCGGTTTCAGGTGCAAGTAAACACATTTTTGCGAAACCGTCCCGTAACGCTAATTTTGCACTATTAATATACAAAGATGGTGTACCTGACACGTGTGGAATATTTCAATGCCGCCCACCGGCTGTTTAATAAAAACTGGTCTGATGAAGAGAACCAGAAGATCTTCGGCAAATGTGCCAATGCCAACTGGCACGGACATAATTATGAATTGCATGTAACAATTAAGGGGGAGCCGAACCCGGAAACGGGTTTTATTTTTAATGCCAAGACATTAGGTGTGCTGATCAAGGATGTGGTAATAGAAAAAGTGGATCACCGCAACCTGAACCTGGATGTGGATTTTATGCAGGGAAAGCAGACCAGCGCAGAAAATCTGGCGATCGGTATATGGCATGAACTGCTGCCTCATATCAAACAGTTGGGCGCCAGCCTGCATTGCATCAAATTATTTGAAACGCCACATATATATGTGGAATTTTACGGCTGACCGGATCCCGGAGCCGAATGCTAAAACCGATATAGTGTCCTACAGCAAATCTGAAACTTACAACGAAACCGTCACTTCGGACCTGGCGGAGCATTACCGTTCTGCCATTAGCCTGCTTGGAGAAGATGTGCAGCGCGAAGGACTGGAGAAAACTCCGGAGCGTGTTGCGAAAGCCATGCAATACCTGACACAGGGCTATCATATGGACGCGCAGGCCATACTTAATTCCGCCCGGTTCCGCGAATCGTATAGCGAAATGGTTATTGTAAAGGATATTGAGTTGTATTCCATGTGCGAGCATCACCTCCTTCCTTTTTTTGGAAAAGCACATATCGCTTATATCCCGAACGGCTGGATCACCGGACTTAGCAAGCTGGCGCGTGTAGTGGATTGTTATGCCCGTCGCCTCCAGGTACAGGAGCGTATGACACATCAGATACTGGATGTCATTCAGGAAACGCTTAATCCTATGGGTGTCGCTGTGGTGATCGAAGCTAAACATCTGTGTATGATGATGCGCGGCGTATCCAAACAAAACAGTATTACCACTACTTCCGCTTTCAGCGGGCAGTTTGAAGCGCAGGAAACGCGTGCCGAATTCCTGAAACTCATCACTTCTGACTTACATTAAATACTTAACTTAACATATATAAGTTACCCTCCTTATGTTTACCCTCCGGTAAATATTATGTGTATCGTATATTATTAAATATATATAATACTATTATATTTTATTTATACATATCATATATCACGTATAATTAATAGAATAAAAAATTTATTAACAATAAATTTAACTATTCATATAAATAATATGGAATTATTGCAAAATTCGTGCAATCATTTATCTTATTGGG
>JBEBVQ010000050.1:0-10586 GCA_040392625.1 Taibaiella soli
CGAGGCTCTCCGCATTCCGGATCACCGGCACCACCAGGCCCTTCGGCGCTGATACGGCGATAGAGATATCGCAATAATCGTGGTAAACAATTTCTTCACCGTCGATATAAGCATTTACCGCCGGCCATTCCTGCAGGGCATAGCTGCAGGCTTTGGTGAAAAACGACATGAACCCGAGGTTCACGCCGTGGAGTTCCTTGAATGTATCTTTATACTGCTTACGTACCTCCATGATACGGCTCATGTCCACCTCATTGAATGTGGTGAGCATGGCAGTTGTATTTTTATCTTCTACCAGGCGGCGGGATACCGTCTTGCGGAGATTGCTCATTTTCTCCCTTCTGTCGTTCCGGCTGAATGCCTCAGCGCCGCCTTTGCGACCGGGATGCTCCAGCGCTTCAAGCACATCCTGTTTCAGGATGCGGCCCAGCGATCCCGAGCCTTTCACATCTGCTGCTTTCACCTGCTTATCGGCCATGATAGAGCGGGCCACCGGCGTAGCTTTGGCGCTGCTATCCGCCGGAGCGGCACCAGGCTTGCTGTCCTGAGCGGATTTTTCTTCTTTTTTTGCCGGAGCCGGCTGTTCCTGGGCTTTTGCCGGCGCCGCGCTTCCTTCCGGACGGGCGGCTGTTTCATCAATTTTACAGGCAAGATCGCCGATATTCAGCGTATCGCCCTCTTGCGCAACGATCTGCAGGATGCCTGCCTGCTCTGCGTTCAGCTCGAATGTAGCTTTTTCAGACTCCAGCTCGCAGAGCAATTCGTCGCGTTCCACCCAATCCCCGTCATTTTTCAGCCATTTTACAAGTGTCACTTCACTAATGGACTCTCCGACGGTGGGTACTTTTATCTCTATCATGGATTATGGACATTTCCGGGCTGCTAAATTAGCAAACGCCGCGGGATTATTCAAAACCATTGTTGCTATGGGAAAAAGTTGCCCCTTATTGCATTATAACCCCGCTGTGGCATTGTGGCGCACAGGGAAATTCACCGAATTGGCAATAAAGCAATGCTCGTGGGCTTTTTCATGAAGTTCTTCGAGCTTACCGAGCATGGATGCATCCGAAACTGTCACCACCGGATTCAGTACCACTTCTTTGAATCTCCCGCCGCCATTGGCTGTTTCTGTCATGGCGCCCGTCGGGTTGTCTGTATAGCCGGTGACAATGATGCCACTGTCTGCGCACAAATGCAGGAACCAGAGCATATGGCAGCCCGACAAAGAAGCAACGAGCAATTCTTCAGGATTGTACCGGGCGCTGTCGCCGCGGAATGACGGATCGGAGGAGGCTTCTATATCCGGCTTGTTAGGCGCCGAAATGATATGGCTGCGTTCATATGAACTGTAGCCGGCTGTTCCGGTTCCTGTATTTCCCGCCCATGTAACGGTCAGGGAGTAGGTATGTTCTTTGCTCATAATCCATCTATTTAATTAGCCAATTAGCTAATATGTTGATTAGCTAATGTCAATCGCGAGGAATAATTAGCTAATCAGCTAATTGGCACATCGGCTAATTAAAACGATCATTTCAACGCCGCAGTAATCATCCACTGTATGCCGAACTTATCTTTAAATGATCCGAAATAATCGCCCCAGAACATTTCTTCCAGCGCCATTTCTACGGTTCCTCCGGCAGAAAGCGCGTTGAATACCCTGTCAGCTTCCTGCTTACTGTCCACATGCAGGGAAATGTAGTAATTATTCCCCGGGATTAATTTATGCCCGGCGGATTCGAGGATATCAGAAGCCATCAGGTTATTCCCGTTACCGATGGGTAACGCGACATGCATCGCCCGGGTTTGCTCTTCAACAGGCAGCTTGTCCCCGTCAGGCGTATCTTTCATCCGTTGAATGAACAGCTCCCCGCCCAATGCCGATTGATAAAACCGGAATGCTTCTTCTGCGTTTCCGTTAAAATTCAGGTACGTGTTGATCGTTGCCATATTCGATGTATTTTGTATCAGATTAATTATTTGCGTTCGGCTATTTGTTTTAAATGCTCCAGGGCTTTAGGCCATGTTTCCAGGAAGTAATCTTTATGCTGCTCTACTGTGTCCACATCCACAATGAGTTCCGTAGCTCCATTCACATCATTAAGGGTATAATTCTCCATCGCTCCTACCCAGCTTTTCACATTTTCACTGTCGAGGTCTTCATTCCCGTCTTTATCTACCATACCGATATGCCTGAAGGACATAAACTCATTATCAATTCTGTCGTGGATCATCGCCACCATACCTTCATTTTCCTGGTTCACGAAGTGTACCTTACTTCCTTTTTTCCAGTCGGTAACGGCTTTGGATCCTTCGCTGAATGCAGCAGTCCATTCGGGATATGTCTGGTCGCCCCATAGCGCCTGCCATACTTTTTCGTGGGGGGCATTGATCGTGGTTTTAAATTGCATCTTTTCCATAATCCGGTCATTTTTTTAGTGGTGCACAAAACAATAAAAGATTCATACCACAAAAGTATTATTACTGATAATATTCCTGCATGGCCGGACGGGTCAAATTACGGGGTGATTTGTGCCAAACAACCATAATACAAAAAACCACGGAAAATTCCGTGGTTTTCAATACTGAAATAAGGATACATATTTTATTCAGGAGCTTGTTCCGGAGCAGCTTCTTCAGCAGACGGGGCTTCCGGCGTAGCTGTCTCTTCGGTAACCGGAGTTTCCTGTGCAACTGTTTCTTCAGCAGCAGTTTCTTGTGCGGCTTCTTCAGCGACCGGTTCCTCAGCAGCAGCTTTTGCAGCTTGTTTTTCTTCCACTTTACGCACAGACTCTTTCATGACGTCATGGCGTTTTTCCTGCTTGTGCTTACGGTGTGTCTCTTCGCGTTTGGCCACCAGTTCTTCATGACCGGCATTCCATTGTTCGAATTTCTCCCAGGCTGTTTTTTCATCAAACAGATTGAGGGTAACGCCGCGCATCAGGTGCTTCAGATACAACACGCCTTTAAACGAAAGGATACGGCGGCAGGTATTGGTAGGCTGCGCCCCTTGCTGTAACCAGTAAAGTGCGCGTTCGCGGTTCATACGAACGGTAGCCGGAATCGTCAGCGGATTATATGTACCCAGCTTTTCGATAAAACGGCCGTCGCGCGGAGCCGTATTATTGGCTACCACGATAAAATAAAAAGGGCGCTTTTTTGAGCCATGGCGCTGCAGGCGGATCTTAACAGACATAAATAATAGAAATTATTTGTGTTTACAATAAAAAATTTGGACAGCAAAGGTAAGGAAAAAACATTATTACCAAAACTACTTTTTCAATGATGAATGATGAGTTATGAGTGAGAAATTCATAACTCATCACTCATAATTCATAACTCTTGCATATTTTAGCAGAATGAAGCAGATATTCATACTTATAACCGCTATATTATACAACTTTATTCCTCAATATACGCAGGCGCAGGATTACTGGCAGCAGGAGGTGCACACGCGGATCAACGTACATCTGGATGATGCGGAACATTTTCTGCATGGCCGGGAAGAAATTGATTATATCAATCATTCTCCTGATACACTGCGTCATATTTATATCCACCTCTGGCCCAATGCCTACAAAAATGATCGGACGGCATATACAGACCAGCAGATACGCCACCGGGAAACCGGTTTTTATTTCGCGAAAGAAAAAGACAGAGGCTATATCGACAGCCTGGATTTCCAGATCAATGGCTCCCCGGTAAACCACTCCAGCAGCATTACCACGCCCGATATTGCCCGCATTGAATTACCCGAGCCATTATTACCCGGAGCAAAAATACAGATCACGACGCCGTTCCGGGTGAAGCTGCCGAAGGTTTTTTCGCGACTGGGACATACCGGCCAGGCCTATTTTATCTCACAATGGTTCCCCAAGCCCGCCGTTTACGACCGGAAAGGATGGCACCCGCTGCCCTATCTTAACTATGGTGAATTTTACAGTGAAGTCGGGACTTATGACGTAACGATCACCCTGCCCCGGAATTATATCGTAATGGCTACCGGCAATTGCGTGGACGATGCAGAAAATGCCTGGCTCGACAGCCTGGCCCGGGCGCCGCTCCCTGCCGATACATTATACAAGAATAGCCGCCCCGCTTCCGACCCGGCGCTGAAAACCATCCGCTTCCGGGAAGAAAATGTGCACGACTTCGCCTGGTTTGCCGACAAACGGTGGGTAGTGCGAAAAGATACAGTGATGCTGCCCGGAACGGCAACACCCGTCACTACTTATGCAGCTTTCCTGCCGGGCTCTCAGAAACAATGGATCAAGGCAACAGACTATCTCAGGGGAACTGTCCGCCACTATAGTGATTTCGTCGGGGCGTATCCCTACCGGACTATCAAAGCCGTAGAAGGAGACATGCATGCCGGTGGCGGCATGGAATACCCCACAATAACCGTTATAGACAAAGCTATCGGAGCAGTGCTGCTGAAGCGGGTATTGGTACACGAAGCCGGCCACAACTGGTTTTACGGCATCCTGGCCACCAATGAGCGCGACCATGCCTGGATGGACGAAGGGATCAATACTTTTTATGAGAAAAAAACCATAGCAGCCATGCAGCAAGACAGTTCATCTGCTGTAAACAAATTCATGGGCAGCCTGGGAGGTATCGAGGGAATACTCTACTTCCAGTCGGCAGCAGCGCGTGTGGATCAACCTTTGGAGCAAACCTCTGCCAACTTCACCGAACTCAATTACGGGGCAGGTGTTTATCAGAAGACCGGCCTGATGCTGGAGTGGCTGGAAGCCTATATGGAGCCGGAGGTATTCCGGACAGCCATGCACGACTATTATAACACCTGGAAATTCAAACACCCTTACCCCGAAGATTTTCGTGCAATACTGGAAAAGCATACAGATAAGCCACTGGGTTGGTTCTTTGATGGCGCGCTGCAGACAGACCAACCGGTTGATTTTAAAATAAAAAGCGTGCGGAAAGACAGCGAGCAGGCGCATGTGACCTTACGCAACCGGAGTGATTTTGCAGCTCCGGCAGCTATTGATGTGTTGCGCGGAGACAGCGTCATCACTTCAGTCTGGTCGCTGCCGTTTGCCGGGGATACCACACTAAGCGTGGCGCTGCCCACAGGATGGACAAAAATGCGCGTCCCTGAAGCCATCCCCGACATCAAGCCGGCCAACAGCATTTACCGCAGCACGGGACTGATCCGCAAATCCGGCATCAAGCCCGGAGTGGGTATGGGGCTGAACATGGGCGAGCGGGAACGCATCTGGCTGACCCCTGCGATCGGATATAATTATTACGACGGCTTCCATGCCGGTCTGCTTCTCCACAATCTGACCGTGCCTGAAACCAGGTTCCGCTTTGCCGTAGCGCCGCTGTACAGCTTCGGCAGCCGGTCGTTCAACGGAGCCGGTTCTATGGGTTATTTCTGGTATCCCAAACGGGTATTCCATAACATCCTGCTTCAGGGCGATATAAAACGATTCAGTAATGATGTTACCATTTCAGACCCGGTGCTCGGTACTATTTATAACCGCTATCTGAAAATCGCGCCCGGCATCCAGTTTACCTTCCGCGAAAAAGACCCACTGAGTACTGTGACTCGCAGGCTCTCTCTGAAAGCATATCATATCACAGAAGATCAGGCTTATTTTGCCCTGGCTGCACCAGCCCCTAATCAGATATATAGTACGCGGCAGGAGAAGTATATTTACGGTCTGCTGCGCTACCAGCACCACAACGACCGCACCTTCAACCCGTTCAGCTATGCACTGGAAGCACAGGGCGGCGAGGACTTCATCAAGCTGAACCTGGAAGGCAGGATACGCATTGACTATCACATCAAAAACAAAGGGCTGCATCTGCGTGGATTCGCGGGTAAATTCTTCACCCTGAATAATGCCGCCCCGGCGGTTACCGAGCGCTACTGGCTCAACACTACCTATACCGGCATCAACGACTATCTCTATGATGATACTTACCTCGCCCGGTCAGAAACCCGCGGGCTGGGCGCCCGGCAGGTATCCATGCGTGAGGGCGGCTTCAAGATACCGACAAACCGGAGCAATCCGCCGACCGGCCGGAGCGACGACTGGCTGGCAACGCTGAACATCGAAACGGATGTACCCTGGGTGCCGCTGCGGCTGTTCCTGGATATAGGCACGTTTGCAAATGCAGCGAAATTCAACCCAAATGGGAACACGGTGCTGTACAACGGCGGCGTCTCGCTGCACATCATCCCGGACATATTTGTGGTCTATGTGCCGCTCATCATGAGCAGGGATTTCCGCGACTACCAGAAAGCGACCTATGGCAAGGAGCAGTTCTTGAACAGTATCGCATTTTCGTTACAGCTGCACAATATCAACTGGCTGCGGACGCCGGCGACGTTGTTGAAGAAAGCGGGGGGATAGCGGGTGTCACCCCTCAATCCTCACCCCTCATCCCTTTCAATATCTGCCGGCGATAATGCTCTGCCTCTTTTTTTATTGCGGCTTCATCCAGTGTGAGCAGCTTCCGGTCGCGCATGACTACGGCGCCGTCGATGACCACGGTCTGCACATCCGATGCCTTAGTGGTATATACAAGCGTTGAATAAATATTATAACCCGGATATTGATGTACCCCGTCCAGCGATACAATAACGATATCGGCGCGTTTCCCCGGCTCTATGGAGCCTGTGATATGGTCTATATGTAGCGCCCTCGCTCCGCCCGAAGTTGCCATTTCGAATACCTGCATGGCAGGTAATATCTTCGGATCTCCCGTCGTGACCTTATGAAGCTTTGCTGCTGCATCCATCTCTTCCCAGAGATTCAGATCATTGTTGGACGCGGCGCCGTCGGTGCCCAGCCCCACCGCGATACCTTTGGCCAGCATTTCCGGTACAGGCGCCACGCCGGAAGCCAGCTTCATATTGGATTGCGGGTTGTGCGCCACGCCGGTACCGGCACGATGCAGCAGGCTTATCTCCTCTCCGGAAACATGCACCACGTGCGCAGCGATGGTTTTGCTGCCAAAAAACCCGAGATCATTAAGATAATTTACAGGCCTGGCTCCATATTGTTCCAAAATACGCGATACTTCTTCTTTCGTTTCGCTTACATGGATCACGACCGGTACATCCAGCTCATCGGAAAGCGCACGGGTATACTTTAAATGTTCTGTGGCAAGCGTATAGGGAGCATGCGGCGCCAGCGCCGGGATGATCAGCGGATGGCCTTTCCACTTCTGTATAAATGTCCGGGCATAACGCAATGCTTCTTGCGGAGTTTTATAGTCCGGCGCCGGGAAGTCTATCACCGACTGCCCCAGTACGCCGCGTACACCGGCCTTGGCGGTTTCTTCTGCAATGGCATCTTCAAAATAGTACATATCGCAGTAGGTGGTGACACCGCCGCGGATCAACTCCGCCAGCCCGAGCCGCGTACCGGCGCGGACAAAATCTTCCGTAACATTCCGTGCCTCTGCCGGGAAGATATACTCCGTCAGCCACTGGTGCAGATCAAGGTCGTCAGCGATGCCGCGAAAGAGCGTCATCGGGATATGCGTATGCGTATTGATCAGTCCGGGAATCACTACCCTGCCCGTCGCATCAATAACCTGTGATGCTGTAAACCCGGCAGCCAGCGTGTCGTGCGCGCCAACGGCTATAATACTGCCGTCCTGCACGGCTATCAATCCATTCTCAATAACGCGGCGTCCGGCGTCCATTGTCACGATCGATCCGCCCCGTACAATTATATCCACATGCTTTGGCTGGGCATAAGACGACGCTCCCGCAGCAATCATCAAAATCAGGAACAGCAGCACACGCTGTTTGATACCAGGCATGGAATAACTCATATATTTTCGGGTGATTGACTATTTTTCAACTGATCAAAAACTTCAGCCATTATGGCGCTTACCTGTGCAATGAGCGCCGGGATATGTTGGGTATCTGTTTCGTTCGTAACATCTTCCAACTGCCGGATCGGATCTCCCAGAGAATGGATGCCCATATGCTCTACGGCGGATTTCAGCTTGTGCGCGATCCTTGATACTTCGTTCCACGACGATGCCTGACCAGCCTCCGACAAGGCTTTCAGATCATCAGGTATGGTTGCCAGAAAAAGGCTTACGATGTCGCGGACAAATTCTTCATTGCCATTGCTCATGCTTCGTATCATGGATAGGTCGTACAGCAGGCCGCCTAAGCTCACGGCTCCGGCGCCTCCCGTAATCCGCTCTTTCTCTTGCGTCGGCAGCAGGCCGCCGATGACGGCATACAGCTTATCCGGTGAATAAGGCTTGGAAATATAATTGTCCATCCCGGCGTCCAGATAACGCTGGTTGTCGCCTTTCAATGCATTCGCAGTAAGCGCTATAATGGGTATCCCAGCTTTCGTAGCGTCTTCCATGGAACGGATGATACCGGTAGCCGTTACACCGTCCATCTCCGGCATTTGTATATCCATCAGCAGCAGATCATAATTATCAGCCCGCACCTGGCTTACTGCCTCGCTGCCATCACTTACCACTGTTACCGTTGCACCTTCCACTTCGAGGATACGCCTCAGGAAAAACTGGTTTACCGCCACATCTTCCGCCACAAGTATCCGCTTCCCTTTCAGTGTATTTCCATTTGTCTGCATGATTGATTGTCCTCTTCCAATTATTCATCAAAAACGAAGCCATTCTTTTTTCTCATGATCGTACTGCCGGACCACCCGCGCAGGGTTTCCGACAGCTACCGAATAGGCAGGAATATCTTTAGTCACCACCGAACCTGCGCCGATCACCGAATGGAGGCCGATGGTCACACCTGCCGTCAGCACCACATTGGCGCCGATCCAGCAACCGTCGCCGACCTGGATGGGCGCCGTATTTACCTTTTGATTACGGATGGGCATTGTCACATCTTCATAACCGTGATTCAGGCCGCTGACCACAATATGCTGTGCAAAGATCACATCATTACCAATCGTGACGGGGCCGATGATCACATTGCCCATGCCTATCAATGAACTCCGGCCGATCAGCACATCGCCTACACCATTATTTACGGTGCTGAAATCCTCTATCACGGATCTGTCGCCCACTTCAAACCGGTTGAACGGAAATACATCCAGCCTTGTCCGCCTGCGGATGATCACTCCTTTCCCTTTCTTGTGATAAAAAGGATTGACGAACCAGCGTACCCACCTGCGGGGACGGGCTTCCCTTTCCGAAACCAGCAAAGCATGCAGCCTTCTTTTTAATCCCGGATTCTTTTTTACTACATCGTGAATACGCGACATGCAGATATCTGACATTTAGGCGGGAAAGATATGAATATGCGAACAAACGGAAAATCCTGACATGAGCAGTTACCTTTAATTTGATGTTTTTTCAAAAGTACGACAAGTGCAATAATATGAAAGGCGAACATAATCGTTACAGCATTTTTATTAAATTTAATTTTTGAAAAAAAATATAAATTGAGCATTTGAAGCCGTAATATTACGCTGGAATATTGATCACATGAATAAAAAGCAAATACTTGTTGTGGATGATGACATGATCATCCTGAAGCTGCTGCACTTTATCCTGTCTGAAGAGTACATAGTGGTCAGTAAAAACAACGGGATTGATGCTTTCGGCTGGCTGGAAGAGGGCAATTTCCCGGTGCTGATCATATCGGATCTGCTGATGCCTTACCTGGATGGCACTTCTTTTGTAAAGAACCTGAAGATCAGCGGGTATTACCGCAACACACCGGTTATTGTGCTTTCGGGCCTGGAAAACCTGGATGAGGTAGTCGGCCAGATGCCCTTCCCGGTGGATGCCCACTTCAGAAAGCCATTTAATCCTGACACTTTGAAGCAAGCCATTTCTTCTATCCTGAAAAAGGAAAATGCACATGCAGACGATTAACTGGGATCAGGATTCGTACAACATCCGGGTTGCCGCGGCGGTGAGCGAGACGTTAAACGACACACTGCTTGCTCCGCTATCCGCAAAATTCCGTGTAGAAGCAAAAAGAAATCTGCAGGAGCTTGAGGCTTATCTTCTGGATCAGTCGCTGCTGTCATTACCCGAGATCCTGCTGATAGAAACAGACCCGGAAGGGTCGTGTTTTTTCTGGATCGAAAAGATCCGGAAGAATGCAATGCTGAAAGGGCTGATCATCGTGCTCGTATCACAGGAGCACAATACAGAATGGCTGAAAAAAGCCAAAGCGCTGCATGTGCACGACTATTATGCAGGCAGCTTTTCGCTGAATGATATATGCGAGCGGCTGACTTTCCTTGTTAAATTCAAGCTCATCCGGCCCAAACTCACTGAGTTGTCGGAGCAGGTAGATACCAATTACAAAGTACCGGTTATCAAGCGCATATTCGACATACTGTTTTCCGGCATACTGCTGCTGCTGCTTGCACCTCTGTTCCTGCTGATCGCCCTGCTGATACGCCTGGAATCGAAGGGGCCGGTTGTCTATAAAAGCAAGCGGGTAGGCACCGGATACCATATTTTTGATTTTTACAAATTCCGGTCCATGTACCCCGATGCCGATAAGCGACTGGCAGAAATGAACCGGATGAACCAGTACGACCAGAAAGCCCCTGCCGGCAAATCCGTATTTGTCAAATTCAAGA
>JBEBVQ010000051.1:0-10547 GCA_040392625.1 Taibaiella soli
TGATTGGCTGCACTCACGTATTATCTGGCGCTACCGTTTATTTATCTTTTCTCGCTGCTGCCGTTCCCTGTGCTGTACCTGGCTTCCGACTTCTTTTATGTGTTGCTGTACCATGGGATTGGCTACCGGAAGCAGGTGGTGGTGACTAATTTGCGCAATGCATTCCCGGAGAAAAGCGAATCCGAGATACAGGCAATAACCCGGAATTATTACCGTTATCTATGTGACCTGTTCCTCGAAACCTTTAAAACGCTGACCATCAGCAAAAGGAAAATGCTGCAGCATTGCCTTCTCACACCCGAAGCAAAAGCACTCTTTGCACAACTGGCCCAAGAGCAGAAAAGCATCGTGCTGGTACTGGGGCACCTCGGCAACTGGGAGTGGGCCGGCAATACATTCAGTCTGGTGAACAACCAGCAGCTTTATGTGATCTATCACCCGATCCGCAATAAATATTTCAACGGGCTGATGTACCGTATGCGGACACGGTTCGGTACGAAACTGATCGCCATGAAGGATACCTTTCGTGAAATGCTTGCCCGGAAAGAGGAGGTGAATGCAACTGCATTTATCGCAGATCAGACACCGCAGCCTGGCAATGCCTACTGGACAACTTTCCTGAACCAGGACACGCCGGTATTCAAGGGCACAGAGGTCATTGCCAAAAAACTGAATTATCCCGTTGTTTATGCCAGTGTCGTACGGCAGAAACGGGGATATTATCATATACATGCCGAAATGCTGATAGCAAATCCTGCGGAGATACCCGAAAATGTCATTTCCGAACAGCACACCAAACGGCTGGAAAAAGATATAATTAAGCAACCGGAAACGTGGCTATGGTCACACAGAAGATGGAAACACAAGAAACCCTGATACACCCCGGCCCCAACGGGCTGACCGGCAAAGAGCTGATCCTTGCCACAAAACCGTATGCACGGGAGATCAGGTCGAAGAGCTGGTTATATACACTGACATCCTTAGCATTGCTGGTTGGATGTATTGCAGGCGTGTATCTAATCGACTGGCTGCCTTTAAAAATTGTTTTCAGCATACTCACCGGCCTGATGATCGTCCGTATGTTCGTGCTCTATCACGACCATCAGCACCATGCTATACTGCACCGCTCCGTCATTGCCAATATCATCATGACCATCTTCGGGATATTTGTGCTGGCGCCTGCCGGCATCTGGAAGCGGTCGCATGATTATCACCATAAGCACAATTCAAAATTGTTCAGCGCGAGCATCGGTTCATTCCCGATTGCCAGCAAGCAAAAATACCTGAACATGGCTCCCGGCGAGCGCCGGATGTACCTGTTTACCCGGCATCCGCTGACCATGATGTTCGGCTACATTTTCATGTTCATCATCGGCATGTGCATCAATTCATTTATCAGCAACCCTAAAAAGCATATTGATTCGCTGATCGCGCTGATCATTCATTTTTCGTTATCGGCTCTTGTGGTTGTGACGCTGGGATGGCAGGCATGGCTGCTGTGCGTATTCATTCCGTTCTTCATAGCCTGCGCCATCGGCTCCTACCTGTTCTATGCACAGCATAATTTCCCTTCCGTAACGTTCAAAGACAATAAAGACTGGAAGTATGAAATATCCGCCCTGGAGTCGTCCAGCCACATGAAAATGTCGCGGTTTATGCAATGGGTGACCGCCAATATCGGGCTGCACCATATCCACCACCTGAATGCCCGGATACCTTTTTACCGGCTGCCGGAAGTGATGACGGCTTTCCCCGAACTGCAAAAGGCAGGTGTTACATCACTGGCGCCACGCGAGATACTGGCCTGTCTCCGGCTGAAAGTATGGGATCCGGAACGTAACCGGATGATCGGGTTTAAGGAACTGCGGGAAGACCGGAGATCTTTTAAATTAGCTGATTAGCTAATGAGCTAATTATTCATCGCGATTGACATTAGCTAACCAGCACATCAGCTGATTAGCTCATCAAAACTACCGTCCCATCTTCTTCAGCATCTTCGCATGCTCCCACAGTGCATGAGCAAATGTCGGCTGCACATAGTATGGCAGTCCGAATTCCGCTGCTGTTTTCCGCACGATGGGTGCGATACGCCGATAATGAACATGGGAAATATGAGGAAACAGATGATGCTCGATCTGGTGGTTCAGCCCGCCGACAAACCAGTTCACAAAATTACTGCGCGGAGAAAAATCCGCTGTATTAAGCAACTGGTGCACCGCCCAGTTATTCGGCATCTTACGGTCTTCAGGAGTTTGGGGAAACTCACAGTCTTCCATCACATGCGCCAACTGAAAGATAACAGAGAGGGACAGACCTGCTATAAAGTGCATGATCACGAACCCCAGCAAGACATGCTGCCATGCTATCCCAAATACAAAAATGGGTATGATGAACATGTAGGAATAATAGAACAGCTTATACAGCACCACCTGAAATAAGGCCTTGCGGAGCGTGAGCTTTTCTTTTTTCAGCAGATCCAGCTTATGATACTGGATCACCTGGCGGAAGTCTTTGATAGTCGCCCACTGCAATGTGAGCAATCCATAAAGGAACCATGCGTACAGATGCTGAAAACGATGCATTTTATAACGCTTCTGATGGGGGGAGAAACGCAGGAAAAAGCCGGCGTCCAGATCGTGGTCGAGCCCTTCTATATTGGTATAGGTATGATGCAGGATGTTGTGCTGTATCCGCCAGTTGACGTCATAGCCGCCGACGAGCACAATGATCTTCCCCATCCATTTGTTGAGCTTTTTATTATCCGAATAGGAGCCGTGGTTGGAGTCGTGCATGATACCACACCCGATACCCACCATACCGATCCCCATCAGTGCCCAAAGGGCATAAAAAATCAGCAGATTCCCGGCCCCGCCGCCTGCAAGCATCAGGATATAAGGCACCACATACAGGGCAACCATAATGATCGTTTTCCCGATCATCCGGCTGTTGCCCGGGGCTGTTTCATTATTTTCGGAGAAATAGGTATCTATCCTTTTCTTGAGCGTATCATAAAAACCTTCAGCGTTGCGGGGTGCAAAGCGGACGATATTTATTTTCCTTGATTCTGTTGACAATTATATTTTTTTTACAAAGGTAGCATAATCTGATTGGCTGATTAGCTAATCGGCCAATCAGCTAATTTATTGTTCCGCCGCTCTGAATGCGTCCAGTTTTTTCTTCATTTCAGCAACCTTATCCATTTTGCTTTGTTTGGCATAAATCTCACGAAGGGCAAAAATTACGGACTGGTAGGTGATCTTATCTTCCTGATTAAGTTTTGCCACATTGGCATCCAGGGAGGTGTACACTTTTTCCAGGTGGGGTAATGCTTTGTCGAACATAGCACCACGCTGCACAGCCAGATCATCATATTTTTTCTGGTCAGCGGCAGAAGTACCCAGTTGATTCATCTCATTGTTGATCCCCGAAGCCTGGTTGAAGTACAAGGCGCCGAGGTTATAGCTGTACTCCGGCTTGTTTTGCTTATCCGCCGCAATAGCTTTGAGATAAGCACCCTCAGCTTTGCTAATCAGCTCCGCATAATTGGCCGGTTTGGGCAGTTCTTTTCCGTTTGCATCTTTAGGAAATGCAAGGTTGTTGTACCCGTTACCCAGGTTAAAGAGCAGCTCGGGGTTGTTGGGTTCTTTGGCCACTGCCTCTTCCAGCTTTTTCAGCAGGGCGTCCTGGTTGCCTGATTTCAGGTACAGGTTCAGCTCTGCATTCCGCAGCTCGGTATTATCCGGATATAGTTTGCGCCCCTGAGTTATAAGCGCACCGGCTTCATCTTCTTTTTCCTGCTTCTGGTAAATATCTATCAATACCAGGAAAACACTGGGATCGCGGGTAATGGAACTTTCTTTTGCGACCTGCAGGTCAGGAATGGCCTTGCTGTAGTCTTCTGCAAAATAGGAGCTGAAGGCACGCTGCAAATGGGCATAAGCAACGATGGTATCAAAGGCGCTTACGGAAGCAAACCGCTTACCGCCGCCGAGCTTACCAACCGTAATGGGCAGGGTAAATGCCTCATAGGCATCCTTATATCTTTGTGCCTGGTAATGCTCCAGCCCCTGGTTGTAAAAAACCTGGGATGCTGTGAGCAGGCGGGTATCCATTTCCGACTTCCTGTAATCCGGATCCAGCTCTACGACCTTAAGGTAAGATTTGGAGGCCTCCAGCAGCGGATTTTCCGACTGAAAAGCCTGCTGGTTCTGGAGTGTAGTATATACTTCGCCGCGAACAAACCAAGTCTTCGGATCATCTTTGGTGCTGGGATCGGCGGTGGCTTCGTCAATGGCAGACTTTGCCTTGGCATAATCTTCACGCGTCAATGCAGCCTGTGCCGTATTCACATTTTTTTTCTGTGCCCAGCTACTGAAGCCTATGCTCAAAGCTGCAACAAGTACTATTATATTTTTCATTTGGTACTGTTATAATATTCTGAATAATGCAAGATCTGTTATAAAATTATTCTGCAGACGCTTCCGTGCTTCCTTCCTCCCCTTCTGCTCCTTCCTCTTCGTCTGTATGCCCTTCCTGCTCTTCGATACGGGCAATAGCTGCGATCTCGTCACCTTCATCCAGGTTAATCAGCCGTACGCCCTGCGTAGCGCGTCCCGCTTCACGAATATCCTGTACACGCATACGGATGGTTACACCGGACCGGCAGGTGATCATCAGATCGTCGTTCTCCTCTACTACCAGCAGCCCCACCAGCGCCCCTGTCTTTTCCGTGATGTTGATGGTCTTGACACCCTTACCGCCGCGGTTGGTAACCCTGTAGGAAAGCTGATATTTATGATCATTGCCTTCTTCGTCCCGGATCACGACAACATTGGACATTTCACCGGTATCAACACCATCTTCTATCCTTTCGAGGAATGGCGTACGCTTACCCAATCCTTTTTCAGACACCACGAGTATCTGCCTGGTAATATCTTTTTTCCCTACGCAGATCATGCCAATCACTTCGTCATGCTGCGTATCCAGCTCAATGCCGAATACGCCGATGGCGCCGCGGCCGGTAGTACGTACCTTACTTTCTTCAAAGCATATGGCACGTCCGCTCTTCACGGCCATCATGATGAAGCTGCTGCCATCGGTAAGCGATACATCCAGCAACTGATCTCCCTCCTGTATGGTAATGGCATTGATACCATTAGTACGGGGGCGGCTGAAATCTTCCAGCGAAGTTTTCTTGATAATACCGCGCTTGGTGCACAGCACAATGTTATGCTGCGTTACAAAATCCTTATCCTGTAATTGCGGCACGTCTATAATGGTCCGGATCTTGTCGTCCGGGGGTATCTGGATCAGGTTCTGGATCGCCCTTCCTTTACCCGTTTTGTCTCCGTCGGGTATTTCGTACACTTTCAGCCAATAGCAACGGCCTTTCTCTGTAAAGAACAGGAGCGTGTGGTGTGTGGAGGCAACGAAAAGATGCTCAATATAATCTTCTTCGCGGGTGCGGCTGCCTCGCGCGCCTCTTCCGCCGCGGCGCTGTGAGCGGAACTCATCGGCAGGCGTACGCTTGATATATCCCAGATGAGAAACCGTGATCACCACATCTTCTTCTTCAATAAGGTCTTCGATCCGCATTTCATTGGCGAGATACTGGATCTCGGATTTGCGTTCGTCACCGAATTTCTTTTTCACCTCCAGCAGCTCATCCCGGATAATGCCGTACCGCAGGTCTTCATTAGCCAATATTTCCTGGAGATGGGCGATGGTTTTCATCAGTTCGGCATGCTCTTCCCGTATCTTGTCCCGCTCCATACCGGTAAGGCGCTGCAGGCGCAATTCAAGCACAGCTTTAGCCTGGATATCGGTCATACCGAAGCGGGAGATAAGCCCTTCTTTTGCCACTTCCGGATTGGCAGAATTGCGGATCAGGCTGATCACCTCATCCAGATGATCCAGTGCGATCAGGTAGCCCTCCAATATATGCGCCCGCTTTTGTGCTTCGCGCAGCTCGTACTGCGTACGGCGTACCACCACCTCATGGCGGAAGTGTACAAACTCGGAGATCAGGTCTTTCAGGTTCAGTGTATATGGACGGCCGTTGACCAGTGCCACGTTATTGATACCGTATGAAGTCTGCAGCTCGCTGTATTTATACAACTGGTTGATGATCACCTGCGCTACCACGTCCCGCCGCAGCTCCACAACTATGCGGGTACCGTCTTTGTTGGACTCGTTGGCTACGTGGGTAATGCCTTCAATGACTTTGTTATTTACCAGTATACCGATCTTTTCAGCCAGTGCATCACGGCTCACCTGGTAAGGCACCTCAGTGATAACGATCTGCTCCTTGCCGCTTTTCGTGGTTTCGATATTCGTCTTACCGCGCAGTACCACCCTGCCCCTGCCGGTATGCATACCGGCTTTAATACCCTCGATGCCATAAATAATGCCACCTGTAGGGAAATCCGGGGCTTTTACATGCTGCATCAGCTCATCTATGGTGATGTCGCGGTTATCCACATATGCAATACAGCCGTCCACCACCTCAGACAGGTTGTGGGGCATCATATTAGTGGCCATCCCTACCGCAATGCCCGAAGACCCGTTGACCAGCAACTGTGGGATGCGCGTAGGCAATACGGTCGGTTCTTCCAGCGAATCGTCGAAGTTGAGTGCAAAGTCCACTGTTTCTTTCTCGATATCTTCGAGCATATCTTCTGCAAAGCGCTGCAAACGGGCTTCCGTATAACGCATGGCAGCGGGCCCGTCGCCATCCTGGGAACCGTAGTTACCCTGACCATCAACCATCATATAGCGCATGCTCCAGGGCTGCGCCATACGCACCATCGCATCATACACTGCGGTATCGCCGTGCGGATGGTATTTACCCAATACCTCACCCACGATACGGGCCGATTTTTTATAAGGCTTGTTGTAGTTGATCCCCAGTTCGTGCATGGCGAAGAGCACCCGGCGGTGCACCGGCTTCAATCCATCACGCACATCGGGCAAAGCACGGCCTACGATCACCGACATGGAGTAGTCGATGTAGGCCGTTTTCATCTGCTCCTCAATATTTACCTTGATGATCTTATCTGATTCATTGGGTGCATCCTGCGGCGTTGCCCCTTCGTTGTTTTGATCCATAAACGGGATTGGAAATAATCAGGCAAATATAACGATTTTTCGGGGAAGTACCATAAAGTAGCAAGTCGGGAGTAACAAGTAATAAGCCGTTATTTCACAACGCCCTGCTACTTACGACTTGCTACTCCCGACTTGCTACTAAGAAGAAAACCTGTCGCTCACCACCAACTCCTTACTGCCCGGTGTGTATTTGTAAAACCCTTCACCGGATTTTACGCCCAGGTAGCCGGCCTGCACCATATTGGTCAGCAAGGCGGCGGGGGCATATTTCTGATTGCCGAAGCCGGTGTACAGTACGTTCAGAATATTATGGCAAGTATCCAGCCCGATAAAATCCGCCAGTTGCAGCGGCCCCATGGGGTGTGCCATGCCGAGTTTCATCACTGTATCGATTTCTTGGACGCCGGCTACGCCTTCCTGCAGCGACAATATCGCTTCGTTGATCATCGGCAGCAGGATACGGTTGGATATAAACCCGGGATAATCATTGACCACGCAGGGTACTTTCCCCAGCTTTTCAGACAAGGCATATACCGTTTCGGTCACCGCTTTATCCGTTGCATATCCGTTAATGATCTCCACGAGCTTCATCACCGGCACCGGGTTCATAAAGTGCATACCGATAACGTTTTCCGGGTGTTTGGTAACGGCGGCTATGCGGGTAATGGATATAGAAGAGGTATTGGATGCGAGGATGGCATGTTCCGGCGCGTGTGCGGTTATTTCCCGGAAGATATTGAGTTTCAGCTCTGTATTTTCAGTAGCCGCCTCTATGATAATATCGGCATTCTTTACGGCTTCAGGGAGGCTGGTGAACGTGCTGATACGGGCCAGCGCTTCTGCTTTTGCCGTTTCCGTTAAAGCGTTTTTAGCGACTTGGCGATCCATATTTTTACCAATGGTGGCGATGGCCTTGTCCAGCGCGTCCTGCCTGACATCCATCATATGTACCTGGTAGCCTGATTGGGCAAAAACATGGCAAATACCGTTTCCCATGGTCCCGGAGCCGATAACGGCTGCTGTCTTCAGTTGATCTAACATGTGTTTCTTGTCTTTTAAAAGCGCGCCGAAGATAGAAAATAAACAAATTCCGCTTGTGAGAAATGTCAGCCCGACAGCAGATACAGCACAGGATTACCTGTTATGGAATCCTGTGCTAACCGCATATACGTGTTTCTACAGAGAGAATTAAGATGGATTATTATTCACCCGAAATGGTACCGGAACGGAATTTAAATTTGCCCACGGCGCCATGCAGTGTACGGCAGCATTATGAAAGCCCGTTATTCAACAACGAATCTTCCTTTCATCACCCCGAAATGCCCGGGGAAAGTACACAAAAAAGCATACCGTCCTTTGGCAGGCGTAAGGAAATAGATCGTATCACTTTCGCCTCCGCCGATCATCCGGGTATGGACAATCACATCAGACGCCATTTCAGCCGGAATATGATCAGGCCCATCGGCTCTGGCAGCGGCATTTCCGAAATCCTCGAGATTAACGTCCTGCTTCAGCAGCACAAAATTATGCCCCATTGCAGTCAGCGGCATTGTCCCGGTGTGGTTCAGGACAAGTTCCACCACCTGCCCTTCTTTGACGGTAATCAAATTCTTGTCGTATCTCATGTTGTCATCTGCATTCAGGACAACATTTACGGTATCTCCCGTGGGAACAACTGCTGCCTGTTCCGCCGGAGCCGCTTCACGCGCTGCCTCCTGTGATGATGACTGCGAACCGGAATCGTTGCTTCCGCATGAAACAGCCAATGTACCTGCCAACAAGAAAACAAAACTTCTAAAACGCATCTTGATATTGTTTTTGATTCGGCGGCAAAGTTACTGATTTCTTCAAAGCATTTGTTAAACACACTTGTAAGCGCCATTCAGGTGCAATTCAGGTTATGCGCCCACAAACGATATATATGCTTATTTTTGCGCCACATTTACAAAACCAACATGGAAGACCTTAAATCAACGCTTAAACAGCAAATCATAGAATCGCTTAACCTGCAGGGTATGAAACCTGCAGATATTGATGACAATGCCCCTTTGTTCGGCGAGGGCCTCGGGCTGGACAGCATAGACTCCCTTGAGCTGATGGTATTGCTGGAGCGCAATTACGGGATCAAGATCGAAGATGCCCGTGAAGGCCGCAAAGTACTTACTTCGGTACAATCTATGGCCGAATATATACAGCAACACCGGAAAATATAAGACCAGGTAAATGACCGACAGCATTGTCATTACCGCTACAGGTGTACTTTCTGCGCTCGGTACGGGGAAAGAAGAACACCTTGCATCGCTCCGTACCGGTAGGGACGGATTGCGGCATCCCGTGCATCTGCAGACGGTACATGCCAAAGAGATACTGCTGGGGGAAATAGACAAATCCAACAAAGCGCTTACCCGCATGGCCGGTCTGCCGGATGATAATCCGGGCTATACCCGCACTACCCTGCTGGCAATGACGGCAATGGCAGAACTGATGAAAGATACCGGGCCCTGCGACCTGCTGCGTTCGGAACCTTTTGCTTTTATCAATGCCAATACCGTCGGGGGTATGTGTACCGTGGAGCATATGTATCCCGATTTTATTTCTGAAAAGCAAACAGGGCCGTTTACACAATACATCAATACCCTCGACTGCGCAGAAAGCACGGAGCACATCGCCCGGCATTTCGGCGTAAAGCCGCTGATGGCCACCATCAGCACCGCATGCAGCTCTTCTGCCAATGCCCTGATCCTGGGCGCCCGCATGATCCGCCAGGGATTGGTAAGCAGGGCTATTTGCGGCGGATGCGACGCCCTGAGCCGGTTTACCGTCAACGGGTTCCGCTCATTAAAAAACACGGACGACCAGCCATGCCGTCCTTTTGATGAGCACCGCAACGGGCTTAATCTTGGAGAAGGAGCGGGATACGTGCTGCTCGAAAAGAGATCGGATGCCCTGCAGCGCGGTGCAGCAATACAGGCCGTATTCTCCGGATACTGCAACAGCAATGATGCCTACCACCCTACCGCACCCTCGCCCGACGGCAGCGGCGCCCTGCGTACTATGAAAAACGCGCTCGCCATGGCCGGCCTCCCGCCGGAAGCTATCGGCTACATTAATACACACGGCACCGCAACCATCAGCAATGACGCCGCAGAAGGGAAAGCGATAGAATCACTATTCCCCGGCAATATCCTGTACAGTTCCACCAAGCCATACACCGGCCACGCGCTTGCCGCTGCGGGCGTGATCGAATCCATCTTCAGCATCTGGTCGCTGCAGGAGCAGATCGTCTATCCGAACCTGAACTTCCGCACGCCCATGCAGGAAATGCAAACCACCCCGGTCACAACGCTGCTGGAAAACATGCCCCTGCAGCATGTAATGAGCAATTCTTTCGGTTTCGGGGGGAATAATGTTTCTTTGATCTTCAGCAAACCATGACCTAC